>NZ_JAODZG010000017.1:0-73129 GCF_029835135.1 Stenotrophomonas sp. GD04145
GTAGCGCCGGGCCATGCCCGGCGGGTGTTGCGCGCAGAAAAAACCCCGGCCTCGACGCCGGGGTTTTTCATTCCATCACCCGGGCCGTCAGGCCTTGAGGCTGGCCATGTCGATCACGAAGCGATAGCGCACATCGTTCTTCGCCATGCGCTCCCACGCGTGGTTGACATCCTTGATGTCGATCACCTCAACATCGCTGACGATGTTGTGCTCGGCGCAGAAATCCATCATTTCCTGGGTCTCGGCCATGCCGCCGATGGCCGAGCCGGTGACGTGCTTGCGGCCGAAGATCACGCTGGCACCCATCAGGGGCGGGTCCAGCTCGGTGATGACGCCGACCAGGCACATGGTGGCATCGCGCTTGAGCAGGCTCATGTACGGGTTGGTGTCATGGCTGACCGGCACGGTGTTGAGCAGGAAGTCGAAGCTGTTGGCGTGCGCCTTCATCTGCGCCGGATCGCGCGAGACCAGCACCTCGTCCGCGCCCAGGCGCTTGGCGTCGGCGCCCTTTTCCGGGGTGGTGGTGATCATCACTACGGTGGCGCCCATCGCCTTGGCAAACTTCACGCCCATGTGGCCCAGACCGCCCAGGCCGATCACACCCACCTTCTGGCCGGGGCCGACCTTCCAGTGGCGCAGCGGCGAGTAGGTGGTGATGCCGGCGCACAGCAGCGGCGCGGCGGCCTTCAGGTCCAGCGTCTCGGAGACCTTCACCACGAAGCGCTGCTCGACCACGATGTGGTCGGAGTAGCCGCCCATCGTCAGCTCACCGGTATTGCGGTCGCGGCTGTTGTAGGTATAGGTCGGGCCCTTTTCGCAGTACTGCTCAAGGTCGTGGTCGCAGGCATCGCAATGGCGACAGGAATCCACCATGCAGCCGACGCCGGCGATATCGCCGACGCTGAGGCGGGTGACGGCCGGACCGACTTCGACCACGCGGCCGATGATTTCGTGGCCGGGAACCATCGGGTACTCCGCGCCGCCCCAGTCGTCGCGGGCCTGGTGCAGGTCGGAGTGGCAGATGCCGCTGTACAGCACTTCGATGCGGACATCGTTGGCGCCGACAGCGCGGCGTTCGAAGGTGAAGGGCTCGAGCGGAGCGGTGTTGGTACGCACCGCATAACCATGGGCGAGGGACATGGGGAATCCTTGGCGGGTTTGTGGAAAGGCGTTTTACAATACGCCCCTCATACCCGCCCACAAAGCGTGGATATCGGCATGATTCATCAAGGCAGACTGCACAATCATGGCCACTGACAATCTCACCCACCTGGCCGCCTTCGCGGCGGTGGCCCGCCACCGCAGCTTCCGCCGGGCCGGCGCCGAGCTGGCCCTGTCGACCTCGGCGGTGAGCTATGCGATCCGGGCACTGGAAGAGCGGTTGGGGGTGGGCCTGTTCCATCGAACTACCCGCAGCGTGGCCCTGACCGAGGCCGGGCAGCGCCTGCTGGACCGGTTGCAGCCGGCGCTGGGCCAGGTGCACGAGGCGCTGGAGGAAATGAACCAGTTCAGGGACAGCCCGACGGGCCTGCTGCGCATCAACGCGGCCCGCGCCGCAGTGCCGACCCAGCTCGGCCCACGCCTGACCCGCTTCCTGCGCGCGCACCCCGATGTGCGCCTGGAGCTGACCGAGAACGATGGGCTGGTGGACATCGTTGCCGAAGGCTTCGATGCCGGCGTGCGGCTGCATGAGTTCGTGCCCGAGGACATGGTGGCCGTGCCGTTGGGCCCGGCCCTGCACGGCATGATCGTGGCCTCGCCCGGGTATCTGCGCCAGCACCCGGCACCGCAGCATCCCCGCGACCTGCTGCAGCACGAATGCATCCGCTTCCGCTTCGCCAGCGGTCACCTGTACAAGTGGCAGTTCGACCGCGATGGGCAGTCGCTGGAAATCGACGTGCGTGGGCGACTGACGCTGAGCGAGCAGACCACCATCATGCGCGCGGTGCTGGATGGCTTCGGCCTGGCCTATGTTCTCGAGGATGCCGCGCGCCCGCACATCGAGGCCGGGCGGATGGTGGCGGTACTGCAGGACTGGAGCGAACCGTTTCCCGGCTTCGTGCTGTATTACCCCAGGCAACGGCAGATGGCGTCGGCCTTGCGCGCATTCGTGGACATGCTGCGCGAATAGATCCATGCCTGCGCGGACGCTGCCTGTCGAGGTAAAGTGCGTGCCGATCCAATCACAGGGACGTTCATGCATACGCTTGCCGAGATCGAACTGGCCACCGGCCAGACCTTTCCTGCTCTCTACCACCGGCTCGATGCAGAAGACCGGCTGAGCTGGGGGGCGACCCATCCGCAATGGGCGCAGGTGTGCCTTCCGGAGCTGCAACCGGTACCGCCGATTCTGCTGTATGCGCAGGATTACGAGCCGCTTGAGCGTGGCGAACTGCTCGAGGCCTGGCAGGAGCTGACTGCAGAGGATCACTACAACCCATTGCGCGAGGATCTGCAGCTGCTGCCGTTCGCCCGCACGGGGGCCGGTGACAGCTACTGCTTCTGGACCAATGCGCCGGGCTGCGACGAGCCGCCGGTGCTGCTGGTGTGGCACGACGATGATCGCGCTGACGTACTGGCCCGCAACCTCCAGGATTTCCTGTTCCGCAAGATGGTGGAGGCAGTGGCGGACTACGAGGCCCCCTACACGCTGTTGTCGCACGGTGACCTGGCCGACAATCTCCAGCGCTGGCTGGGCTCGCATCGCGCGTGGCTGCGGGACGACCAGGCCACTGCGCTGGAGGCCCTGTTTGCACGCAGCGCAGAGATCGAGCAGCGAGAGATCGATGAGGATCAGGCGCAGGCGCTGCTGCAGCAGCTGATCGGATTCGAGCGGCTGGACGAATCATTCGCCTACGTGCGCTGATGCTGGCGGCGGGCCCGGTGCATTCCGCCGATCAATCCAGCAGGGCGTCGTAGCCGGGGCCGGTGAACTGGATCAGGCAGAAGCCGTGCCCGAACGGATCCGCCAGTACTGCGATGCGCCCCCATGAACGCTCGCGTGGCGCCTGCTCGAGCGCCGCGCCTGCCGCCAACGCCTGGGCAAGCGCGGCGTCGAGGTCCTCCACGATCCAGTCGATGTGCAGCGGGGTCCAGTGACGTTCGTAATTCCGCACGTCACCGTCGACGGTGGCCGCGCTGCCCGCTTCGTTCTGCAGCAGATAGAGCGGGGTCGGGCCGCCCAGCAGTTCCAGCACCTCCGGGCCGAGACGGCGCCCGGCATGGAGGCCGAAGGCGCGTGTGTAGAACGCCTCGGCGGCCGCGAGGTCCGGAACGTCCAGATTGATGATGAAGGGGATCATGGCCCGGGCCCTGCGTTGTGCCAGGCACCATGCGCCGATGATTCCCGTCGATCAAGAGGGTGCGCGGTTTGAGGCAGCGCGTCGCGGAAAGGCGCCGGCGATCGTTCTAGACTCGAGCGATCGAACCTGCATGGGAGTGGCTCTGATGGGACTGCGCGAATGGGGGAGGGGAGCCGCACTGGCCGTGCTGCTCGCAGCCACTGGCGTCGGCATCGCGGATGCGCGTGACAGCCAGGCACCGGTGATGTCCGGCAATCCGATCCTGCCGGGCTGGTACGCGGACCCGGAGGCGGCCGTATTCGGCAGCACCTACTGGATCTTCCCCACGCGCTCCCGGCCCTATGCAGAACAGGTTGCCTTCGATGCCTTTTCGTCGCCCGACCTGGTGCACTGGCGCCGGCACGACAGCGTGCTGTCCATCGAGAACATTCCCTGGGCCAGGCAGGCGTTGTGGGCACCCTCGGTGGTGGCCAACGACGGGCGCTACTACTTCTTCTTTTCCGCCAATGACATCCAGAACGACGGCGAGACCGGTGGCATCGGCGTGGCCGTGGCCGACCAGCCCGAAGGGCCTTACCGCGATCTGCTCGGCAAGCCACTGGTGGGCGCGTTCCACAATGGAGCGCAGCCGATCGACCAGTATGTATTCAAGGATGACGATGGTGCCTGGTACATGATCTATGGCGGCTGGAAGCACGCCAACATCGTGCGCCTGAAGGCGGATTTCAGCGGCCTGCTGCCCTGGGACGACGGCACGCTGTTCAAGGAGATCACGCCGGCGCCGGAGTACGTGGAAGGTCCGCTGATGTTCAAGCGGGGCGGTCGCTACTACTTCATGTGGTCCGAAGGCGGCTGGGGCGAGCCGGACTACTCGGTGGCCTATGCGATCGCCGACGCGCCGACCGGGCCGTTCACACGCATCGGCCGGGTCCTGCAGCAGGACCCGGCCATCGCGACCAGCGCCGGGCACCACTCCCTGATCCACGCGCCCGGCGATGACACGTGGTACATCGTCTACCACCGCCGGCCGCTCGACCAGACCGACCGCAATGCCCGCGTCACCGCGATCGATCGCCTGTACTTCGACGCGCAGGGCCGCATCCTGCCGGTGAAGATGACGCACGAGGGCGTACCCGCGCACCGCCTGCGCTGAGGCGCAGGATGTACCTTTCCGCCACCTGTGTATACTATCCCCCAGTATAGTTCCTGGGTCACCCTGCCATGCCACACTCTCCCGAAGAGAAGAAGAAGGTCCTGGCCCGCGTGCGCCGCATCCGCGGCCAGTGCGATGCACTGGACCGTGCGCTGGAAGCCGGCGCCGACTGCGGGCCCGTGCTGCAGCAGATCGCCGCCATCCGCGGGGCGGTCAACGGGCTGATGTCCGAGGTGATGGAAGCCCACCTGCGCGAAGAGTTCGGGCAACCCGCAGCGTCCGATGAACAGCGCGCCGAGCGCGTGCGCGAGATGAGCGGGCTGATCCGCTCGTACCTGAAATAAGCAACGGCGCAGCATAGCGTCGTCCATCTGTTACTGCCTGTCTTTGGAGAATCCCGCCATGAAATCCCGTGCCGCCGTCGCCTTTGCTCCCGGCCAGCCGCTGCAGATCGTCGAGATCGACGTCGCCCCGCCGAAGGCCGGCGAAGTGCTGGTCAAGATCACCCACACCGGCGTCTGCCACACCGATGCGTTCACCCTGTCAGGGGATGATCCGGAAGGTCTGTTCCCGGTGGTGCTGGGCCATGAAGGTGCCGGCATCGTGGTGGACGTAGGCGAGGGCGTGACCAGCGTCAAGCCGGGTGACCACGTGATTCCGCTGTACACCGCCGAGTGCGGCGAATGCCTGTTCTGCAAGAGTGGCAAGACCAACCTGTGCGTGTCGGTACGCGCGACCCAGGGCAAGGGCGTGATGCCCGATGGCACCAGCCGCTTCAGCTACAACGGCGAGCCGATCTATCACTACATGGGCTGCTCGACGTTCAGCGAGTACACAGTGGTGGCCGAAGTCTCGCTGGCGAAGATCAATCCGCAGGCGAACCCGGAACATGTCTGCCTGCTCGGTTGCGGTGTCACTACCGGCATCGGTGCGGTGCACAACACGGCCAAGGTGCAGGAAGGCGACAGCGTGGCAGTGTTCGGCCTCGGCGGAATCGGCCTGGCCGTGATCCAGGGCGCGCGCCAGGCCAAGGCCGGCCGCATCATCGCGGTGGATACCAATCCGTCCAAGTTCGAGCTGGCGCGTGAGTTCGGTGCGACCGACTGCATCAATCCGAAGGACTTCGACAAGCCGATCCAGCAGGTCATTGTTGAAATGACCACCTGGGGCGTGGACCACAGCTTCGAGTGCATCGGCAACGTCAACGTGATGCGCGCGGCGCTGGAGTGCGCGCACCGTGGCTGGGGCCAGAGCGTGGTGATCGGCGTGGCCGGCGCCGGCCAGGAAATCTCCACCCGTCCCTTCCAGCTGGTCACCGGCCGCAAGTGGATGGGCACGGCCTTCGGTGGCGTCAAGGGTCGCAGCCAGCTGCCGGGCATGGTGGAGGACGCGATGAAGGGCGACATCGAACTGGCGCCGTTCGTCACCCACACCATGGATCTGGACGGGATCAACGATGCCTTCGATCTGATGCACGAAGGCAAGTCGATCCGTTCGGTCGTGCACTACTGAGCCATCCCGGGTGGCAGGCCGTCAGGGCTGCCACCCTTCTGGAGAGACACCATGGAACGCATCGAACATCGTGCCTGCTTCGGCGGTTGGCAGGACGTGTACCGTCATCCCTCGTCCACGCTGGGCTGCGACATGCAGTTCGCCGTTTACCTGCCGCCGCAGGCGGAAACGCAGGCGCTGCCGGTGCTGTACTGGCTGAGCGGACTGACCTGCACCGAACAGAACGTCATCACCAAGGCGGGCGCGCAGCGCTATGCGGCCGAACATGGCGTGATTCTGGTCGCGCCCGACACCAGCCCGCGTGGCGACGATGTCGCCGACGCGGAGGGCTACGATCTGGGCAAGGGTGCCGGCTTCTACCTCAACGCCACCCGCGAGCCGTGGTCCAAGCACTACCGCATGCATGACTATGTGGCGCAGGAACTGCCGGCGCTGATCGAGGCGAACTTCGCGGTGACCGGGGCACGCGCGATCAGTGGTCACTCGATGGGAGGTCACGGTGCATTGGTGGTCGCGCTGCGCAATCCGGGGCGTTACCGCAGCGTGTCGGCATTTTCGCCGATTGTTGCCCCCAGCCAGGTGCCCTGGGGACAGAAGGCGTTCCAGGCCTATCTGGGCGACAACCGCGCCGACTGGGCCGCGTGGGATGCCTGCGAACTGATCGCTGCGGCCAGCGAACCCTTGCCGCTGCTGGTGGACCAGGGCGGGGCCGATGAGTTCCTGCAGAGCCAGCTGCAGCCGCAGCGCCTGCAGCAGGCCTGCGACGCCGTCGGCCATCCGCTGACCCTGCGCCTGCAGGATGGCTACGACCACAGCTATTACTTCATCGCCAGCTTCATCGGCGAGCACATCGCTCACCACGCCCGCGCGCTGCACGGCTGAATAGCCCGCGTGACAGCTGCGGTCCCGGGGACGCAACCGCGCATGCCCCGGCGCGACGGAACGCCTGCGTCGATGTAGCGCCGCGCCATGCCCGGCGCAGGGGCAGGGGAAGCAGGTGTGGCGTGGATCACGCCTCCATGGCGGCCTGTCGCGCTATCGTGCGTGCAGACAGGCTTGCGCAGTGGGGGATGCATGCCGGTAGTGCTGGCGCTGCTGTACGTGTTCGGCCATGGCCTGGTCGTGGCCCTGTTGCCGGGGCCGGCAGGCCTGGGTTCGTTCGTGTTCCTCACCGGCGCTCCGCTGCTGGCCGCCGCCGCATGCCTGTGGCGCGCGCGTGCGGATCGCGCCGCGCTGGGCTGGCGTGCGATCGCGCTGGCACTGCTGCTGTGGGCGGGGGGCATGGGCATCAACATGCTCGATGCACTCAGTGCCGACCGCCCCGACATCACCCCGGGCGCCAGCCTGCTGCTGTACGTGCTGTATGGCGTGCCGCTGGTGTTCATCCTGGCCCGCTCGCGGCGGGAGCGCTGGGCCATCAGCGTGATCGACGGAATCATGGCGGCCCTGCTGGGCGTGCTGTTCTTCGTGCATACCCAGTCATTTGCCGACCATGTCGGCATCGACGACCAGGCGCTGGCCAACATGCAGCGCATGTTCGATATCCAGAACCTGTGCATCGCTGTCTTTGCCATCGTGCGCTGGGCGTCCTGTGATGTCCCGGAGCGACGCAGCGTGTTCCGCGCGCTGGCGCTGTACGCGCTGGCCTATCTGCTGGTGGCCTACTACATCAACCACTTCACCTCCGAACAGTCTTTCGGCGCCTACAACGATCTGCTGATCGACGTGCCGTTCCTGTTGCTCGCGCTGCTGGCACTGCGGCGGTCGCCGGCTACCGGATTCGTGCTGCAGCCGCGGCTGGCCCGGCTGGTGCAGGCCGGCGGCCCGATCATCCTGCCGCTGCTGTTGCTGGTGGTGGGTACCCTGGTGGTGGACCATGCCAGGCCCCTGGCATTGGCTGGATTCGTTCTGGCCACGTTGGGCTTCAGCCTGCGCAGTGCGCTTCTGCAGATCGATCTGCTGGAACGGCAGGCCGGGCTCGACCAGCTCGCGCGCCAGGATGGCCTGACCGGCGTAGCCAACCGCCGCCAGTTCGATGCCGAACTGCAGGCCGAATGGAACCGGGCGCGGCGGAGCGGCAGCGAACTGGCGCTGCTGCTGGTCGATATCGATCATTTCAAGGCGTTCAACGATGCCCATGGTCATCCCGCCGGCGACCGTTGCCTGCAGGCCGTGGCGGCGCTGCTGCAGCACAGCGCCGGGCGTGCGGGCGACAGCGTGGCGCGTTACGGCGGTGAGGAATTCGCGGTGATCGTGCCCGGCACGGCGTTGGACGGCGTGCAGGCGTTGGCCGAGCGACTGCGACGCGCGGTGGAAGCGCTGCAGCTGCCGGAAGGGCGGGTCAGCATCAGCGTCGGCATCGCATTCCTGCATCCACCGGCAACAGCCGATGCCGGACAGCTGCTCGCCGATGCGGACGCGGCGTTGTATGCGGCCAAACGCGCGGGACGCAATCGTGTGGTGATGCAGGGCGAAGCGCCGGCCGGCGCAGACCGCCGCTAGACCCCGCCCCCGCGCATTCGCCAGGGGAACGGGGCTCCGCTGCCGGTGGCTGTCGCCCGCGGACGCGCCTTCGTCGGCGGTACCCGCACTTCGTCGCACCGCGCTGGCGATCACGCGGGAGCTGGTTCACCGTCACCCACCAGTGTGGAGAGGAGCAGACATGCACAGAACCCTGGTGTCGCTGGCCGCGTGGAGCGCGATGGCCTTCAGTGCGCAGGCGGTCGCGGCCACGGCGGCGTCGCCTTGCGCCGCTGCGAGCTACCGGATGGCCGATGGCAGTACGCTGGACATCGGCCCGGGTGCGGGCGATCAGCTGCGCTGGCGCACGCCAGATGGTCGCAGCGGCGCACTGCAGCGCACCGCGGGCGATGCCTGGACCAGTACCCGCGGCTGGACCGGGCAGCCGGACGGGCACCGGATGGTGCTCACGGACTGTGGGAAGCGCGGCATCAGCGTCGATGGAATGAAGGGCGAGCGCATTCCGCTGCGGCAGATCGACACCCGTTTCAGCGGTGCCGGCGCAACGCTGCAGGGGCGGCTGACGCTGCCTCCGGGCGATGCGCCGGTTCCACTGGTGGTGCTGGTGCATGGTGCGGAGAACAGCTCCGCGCTGGAGCGCTACTCGCTGCAGCGCGAGTTCGCCAGTGCCGGCATCGCCGTGTTCGCGTACGACAAGCGGGGCACGGGACGCTCTGGCGGGCGGTACACTCAGAACTACCTGACCCTGGCCAATGATCTGATCCTGGCCACGCGCGAAGCACGCCGGTTGGCGGGGGCACGTGCGCAGCGGGTCGGCTAC
Organism: Stenotrophomonas sp. GD04145; assembly: GCF_029835135.1. Lineage (NCBI taxonomy): Bacteria > Pseudomonadati > Pseudomonadota > Gammaproteobacteria > Lysobacterales > Lysobacteraceae > Stenotrophomonas > Stenotrophomonas sp. GD04145. The sequence continues at coordinate 9,269 of NZ_JAODZG010000017.1, forward strand.
CAGGCCGGCAGCCAGGGTGGCTGGGTGGCGCCGCTGGCGGCACGCATCGAGCCTGTGGATTTCATCGTGATCAGCTTCGGCCTGGCGGTCTCGCCGCTGGAGGAAGACCGCGAGGCGATCGCTTTCGACATGCAGCGGGCCGGCCAGGACGCAGAAGCCACTGCGCAGGCGATGCAGATCGCCGATGCGGTGGCGACCATCGTCGAGAGCGGATTCACCGAGGGATTCGATGTACTGGCGGAGGTGAAGCAGCGTTACCAGCATGCGCCCTGGTTCCCTGCGGTACGCGGGAACATTACCGGGTATCTCTTGTCGACTCCGGAGGTGACTGCACGCGAGCAGGGGCCACGGTTGCTGGACGGGGTGCCGGCCCATTACGACCCTTTACCGGTGCTCACGCATCTGCAGGTGCCGCAGTTGTGGATCTTTGGCGGGCAGGACCGCGATGCACCGCCGGGAGAGACGCTCAGGCGTCTTGCGGTTCTGCAGGGCCAGGGACGGCCGATCTACACGGCCGTGTATGCAGACGCCGATCATGGCATGTACGAGTTCGAGCTGGATGCGGCCGGGGAACGTGTATCGACACGGCAGCCGGCCGGGTACTTCCAGCTGATGACGGACTTCATCCGTGGCGATGCGCTGCGGGCCGAATACGGCCAGGCCCGCCCCACGTCCGCGCGATGAGGGCTTCGACGGGCGAAGCCCAGCAGACGCCAGCGCGTTCGCCGCTCAACGCACGTCGCGCAGTTCCCAGTGATGGCCGGCCAGCAGACGCAGGCGCTGCTTGAACACATCGCTGTCGATGCGGGTGGTGGCCACCAGGTTGATGCGCAGGTCCTTCTGCTCACCGGTTACGGTGGCGTCCGGGTCGGTCACGCCCCACTGCGGCTCCACTGCATCCGGATCGGGTTGCTTGGCTTTCCAGCGCTCGAACAGCGCGCCGCTGCGCAGGGCGTCCTGCAGTTCTTCGGCAAAGCCGGCGGCGCCCTGCGAATGGAAGGACAGGTCGGGGTCGTTGCCGCGGGCCTTGGACGGGTCGGGAAGGCTGATGTGGTACTGCGCAGGCATGGTGATCTCCTTGAAGTGCGGCAAGGCTGGCATAGACGCGGTGCAATGCTTGTGTACATCCGGCGCACCTGCATGCAGGCGTCGTCTGCCCTCATTCGAACCGATGCGGCCCATCGGCAAAGCCCACGGTAACGGCGCCCTTGCCGACGTTGACCATGCCGGTCAGGCTCATCACCGATTCGTACACGGTGACGCCGTGGGTGGCGCAGACGTCCGTCAGCTGCGCATAGCCGGGCAGGGCGCGCAGCTCCTCCAGCTCACCGCCATAGCTGACGCAGACTGTCGGTGTCATCAGTCCACTGCGCACGCGCTGGCCGACCACAGCGAAGAGCTTCTGCACGGCATTGTCGAAGCCCTTGATCTTGGCCACCGGGCCGGTCTCACCGCGGTAGCCGTGCAGCACCGGCTTGATGTCCAGTGCGCTGCCCAGCGCGGCACTGAGCAGGCCGACACTGCGGTCGCCCTTGTGCCGCGCGCGGGCCCGCATGTAATACAGGTCACGGGTGACCATGTAGCCATGCACGTTGCCGGCCAGTTCCTCCAGCCGCTCGCGGATCTGCTGCACGCTGGCGTTGCTGTCGCGCAGGCGAACCGCTTCCACCGCCGTCACCGCCTGCGCGGCGAACAGGTTCTGGGTGTCGAGCACGCGCAGCGCGAAGGGCGAGTTGTAGCCCGCGGCCTGCCGCACCGGCTTGTAGTCGTTGAGGATGGCGAAGCTGGCCTGCAGGGCGTTGTCGTGGATCGGGCTGCGGGTCTTGGTGATGGTCATGCAGAAGACGTGGTCGTAGTCGATCACCAGCTGCTGCAGGAACAGGTCACGGATCTGGTTGACGCTGAAGGGGATGGTCTCCGCCTCGGCACCATGTTCGGCCACGTGTGCGTGCAGGAAGCTGAGCGTGGCCTGTTCATCGCGGTGGTCGGCGAGTACGGCTTCGCCGATCCGTACGGTGATCGGGAGCAGCACGATGTTGTGTTCGGCAATGAACGCCTGCGGCAGGTCGCAGGCCGAGTCGACGACGATTCCGATGCGCATCCGCGGCTCCCCCTCCAGGGCGGTTGTTGGTTCGGAAGTGTGAAAAATATCTCAAAACGGGAGCCCGCGCGCGAGGGAAGCGCAGGCGCCCTGTTCAGCGTCTGCGCTGTACCGCGATCGGCAGGGCCTCCACCCGCTGCCATTCCGGCTGCTTCAGCAGGTCCGGATCGGCCAGCACAGCGGCCATCAGCGGGTGCGCGTCATTGCCCCAGAACAGCTCGTCGCCGATGGCCAAGGTCGGTACGCCGAACACGCCGGCCGCGAGCGCAGCCTCGGTGTTGCGCCGCAGCTGCTCCTTGACCTCTGCGGTTGCCGTGGCGGCCGCCACATCCGCGATGCCCAGCCGCGCGCCGGGTTCGCGCAGCGCCTCGGCGCTGTCGGCGGCGTTGCCCTCGCGCCAGATCCAGTCGAACAGCACGTCCACGGCCTGCGCGCCGCCGCCTGCGGCCAGGCACAGCCGCAGAGCGGCCAGCGGGTTGAACGGGTGGGCAGGCGGGAAGCGCAGCGTCACGCCTTCCGCCTGCGCGTTCCAGAGCAACTGGCGGTAGATGAAGCGCCGCTTGGCCGGGATCTCGGCCGGGCCGAGATTGCCAAGCTGCTGCAGCACCGCCCCGAAGGCGATCGGCACCGGCTGTACCTGTGCGAACTGGGGAAGTTGCTTGACCTTCTGCCAATGCAGGTAGGAGTAGGGCGAGACGAAATCGAAGTACCAGTGCAGCGGGGCCATGGGGCTTTCCTCGTCGGTCAGGGCTGCGCGTTGCGCTGCAGATAGCGGTCGCGCAGGTCGGTCTGGCGCGAGCGCATCGGCATCGGCCGCCCGCCCATCCAGACCTGTTCGGCATAGTGCGCCACATCCAGCGGGTCGCCTTCCCACAGCACCAGGTCGGCGCGCTTGCCGGGCTCGATGCTGCCGATCTGGTCGGCCACCCCGAACGCCTGTGCGGGAACCCGGGTCAGGCCTGCCAGCCCGTCGGCCCAGGGCAGGCCATGGGCTACCGCATTGCCTGCGAGCTGGCGGATCTTGCGTGCGTTGTGCGAGGCATCGCCACGTTGCACGAAGCTGACGGGCACGCCCGCACGCTGCAGTCGTGCCGCGTTTTCCAGGGTGGCGCCGATCTGGTCGAAGCTGGCCGGCAGGTTGGCCAGCACGTCGACGAATACCGGCACCCCGGCCGCAGCCAGCTCCGGCGCAAGCTGCCAGGCTTCGCTGGCTCCAGACAGGGCGATCTTCACCTTTTCGCGTGCAGCCCAGCGCAGCAGCTGGCGGATATCGGCAGCGCGATCGATTTCAACCACGATGCGGCCCTGGCCGGCCAGATAGCGCGACAGTGTGCGGCGACCGGCCGGTGTCAGCACGGCGTGCGGTGAATCGGCGGCGACCTGGCCGCGCGCTTCATCCACCATCTGCTGCAGCAGCATCCACTGTGCTGCACGCGAATGACCGGTCAGTTCCGACGCTGCGGCGCCCAGCCGCAGGAACAGCGCACGTGGACCCAGCGGGTCGGCGCTGCCATCGAGCCGCATCACCCCGCCCTGGCCCGCCACGAAGCCACCGCCGGTGACGGCGCCCAGCGCGGTGAAGCCGATGCCCTCCAGTCGCGCCACCGGAATGAGCACCGACGCGGGGTTGTAGGCCAGGGTCACGTCGAACTCCGGACGCAGCGGTTGCTCGCCGATCTTCAGGCTGCTGTCGACCGTACTCGCTTCTCCCGAGACTTCCTCGATGCCGATCTCGGCGATGCCACCGAACAGCGCGGGCGTGAGCGGGCGGCCATCGGCTTCAACCACGGTCGTGCCGGCCGGTGCGGCCAGACCCATACCCACGGCACGGATGATGCCGCCCTGCACCAGCACATCGGCGTGCTGCAGGCTGCCGCGTGCGCTGGCGGTGTGAACCGTTGCGCCGCGCACCAGCAGATCCTGTGCCGATGCCGTGCCGGTGATGCCTGCCAGCACCATGATCGCAGCGCCGAGCCATGCCCGGTTGCGGCTGGAAGACCTTGCCATCTGCATGGAACCGGCCATCAGTGCACCTCCTGCCCGAGCTGGAAGTCCGACTGCGGCGTTGCCGGCAACGCACTGCGGTCGTACAGGCGGCGGCCATCGACATAGACCTGCTCGGCCAATGCGTAGGAGCTGAAGGGATTGCCGTTCCACACCACCACGTCGGCCATCTTGCCGGGCTCCAGCGTGCCGGTCTGGCTCTCGATGCCCAGCGCCTTGGCGGCATTGGCGGTCATCCAGGTGATCGCATGTTCAGGAGTGATCGGGGCCATGCGTGCGCGGCGCGCGGCGGCCATGACCTTTGCGGCTTCCTGGTTCAGGCGCTGGATGCCTTCGGGCGAATCGGAATGGACGATGGCGCAGCTGTTCTTCGCCCGGTCCACCAGCGCGATGTTCTCGGGGATGCCATCGAAGGCTTCCATCTTGAAGCCCCACCAGTCGGCCCACAGTGCACCGCAGACGCCGTCCGCCGCCAGCCGGTCGGCCAGCTTGTAGGCCTCCACGCCGTGGTGGAACGCTGCCACCTTGAAACCGAATTCCTTGGCCAGATCGAGCATGGTGGCCATTTCGTCGGCGCGGTAGCAGTGGATGTGCACGCGGATGTCGCCCTGGATCGCGCCGGCCAGGGTGTCCAGCTTGAGATCGCGTTTGCCACCGGCATCGCCCGCGCTGTCACCTTTGTCGCTGCCGAACCAGCGCTTGCGCTTGGCTGCCTTGGGCGTGTTCTTGGTGATGTAGTCGGCGGCATCGATGAAGGCTGCGCGGTAGCCGGCGACGTTGCCCATCCGGGTTGCAGGCGTCACACCCTTGCCTTCGCCATAGACGCGTTTGGGGTTCTCGCCGCAGGCCATCTTCAGGCCCCACGGCGCGCCGGGGAACTTCATCGCCTGGTAGGTGATGGCCGGAACATTCTTCAGGGTCACGCCGCGGCCACCGACCAGGTTGGCCGAGCCGGGCAGCACCTGCATGCTGGTCACGCCGCCGGCCAGGGCGGCAGCGAAGCCGGGGTCCTGCGGCCACACCGAGTGCTCCGCCCAGACATTGGCCGTGACCGGTGCGGTCATCTCGTTGCCATCGCTGTGGGCGCCCACCCCCGGGCTGGGATATACGCCCAGGTGCGAGTGCACGTCGATCAGCCCGGGGGTGACCCACTTGCCCTGCGCGTCGATGCGGGTGACATCGGCCTCGGCCTGCAGCTGCTGGCCGACGGCAACGATGCGGCCCTCACGCAGCAGCAGGTCGGCATTGTCCAGGCGCTGGCCGGTGCCGGTCAGCACCGTTGCGTTGCGGATCAGCACCGGCGCATCGGGCTGCGCCCGATAGGTGCTGGGGTAAGGATCGGCCATGAAGCGCGAGGCGCCCAGTGCCGGCGCGGTGGCCAGCGAAACCAGCGCCAGCCCCAGCCCGGCGCGCAACAACGACGACGTCATGCAGATCCCCTCGGCTACGTAAGCAACCGCTGACGCTAGCCGGGCAGCGGTGGGGTTGCCAAGTGACCTTCTTCACAGGGTGCCACCGCGTGCCTCGACGGCGTCGCCCCACTGGCCGAAAATAGGCGGTCCCCGCCGTTCCGGACCGAGCATGAAGAGCAAGCAGGAAATCGTCGACAACTGGCTGCCGCGCTATACCGGCGTGCCCCTGGACCAGTTCGGCCCGCACGTCCTGCTGACCAACTTCGGCGGCTACCTGCACACCTTCTCCGAACTGACCGGTGCGCCCATCGTCGGCCTGGACCGGCCTATGGCCAGCGCCACCAGCGATGGCATCACGATGATCAACTTCGGCATGGGCAGCCCCAATGCCGCGATCATCATGGACCTGCTGTCGGCGGTGATGCCCAAGGCGGTATTGTTCCTGGGCAAGTGCGGGGGCCTGAAGCGCAAGAACCAGCTGGGCGACCTGGTGCTGCCGATCGCCGCGATCCGTGGTGAAGGCACTTCGGGCGACTATCTGCCACCGGAAGTACCGGCACTGCCGGCCTTCGCCCTGCAGCGCGCGGTCTCGACCATGATCCGCGATCTGGGGCACGACTACTGGACCGGTACCGTCTACACCACCAACCGGCGGGTCTGGGAACACGACGAGGCATTCAAGGAACGGCTGCGCGCGATGCGCTGCATGGCCATCGACATGGAAACGGCCACGGTGTTCGCCGCCGGCTTCGCCAACCACATCCCCAGCGGCGCCCTGCTGCTGGTTTCGGACCAGCCGATGATTCCCGACGGGGTCAAGACCGAGGCCTCCGATGCCAAGGTCAGCTCCCAGTTCGTGGAAAACCATATCCAGATCGGCATCGAGGCGCTTAAGCTTATCCGGCGCAACGGCAAGTCGGTCCGCCATCTGCGCTTCGACGAATGATGATGAGGGCCGGGCGCGGGACGTCCGGGCCCGGGAGTAGGTAATGGACGTTGCCGCGCAGCTGGTGGAATTCTGGAAGGAGGCGGGCCCTGCGAAGTGGTTCGCCCGCGACGATGCGTTCGACGCGCAGTTCCGCCGATTGTTCCTCGATGAGCATTTCGCTGCGGCCGCGCGTGCGCGCGAACACTGGCTGGGCAGCGCCGAGGGTGCGCTGGCCCTGATGCTGCTGTTGGACCAGTTCCCGCGCAACTGCTTCCGTGGCACCGCCCACTCCTACGCCACCGATGGGCTGGCCCGGCACTACGCCATGCGTGCCATCGAGGAAGGGCTGGACCTGCAGCTGGTTCCGAAGCTGCGGGCCTTCATCTACCTGCCGTTCGAGCATTCCGAGGATCCGCTGGACCAGGACCGTTCGGTGGCCATGTTCGACGTGCTGGGTGACAAGGAATACCTGCAGTACGCCGACCTGCATCGCGACATCATCCGCCGTTTTGGCCGCTTCCCGCACCGCAACGCCGTGCTGGGCCGCATTCCCACGCCGGAGGAACTGGACTACCTGGCCGAAGGCGGGTTTGCCGGCTGACCGGGCGGGGCCGGCCACGCTCGCGACAGGCAGGAAACGGAAAACGCCAGCGTGCGCCGGCGTTCTCCTGTTCCGCGCTGCAGCCGATCAGTACTTCGGCACGCCGTTGTCCACCTCTTCGGACCAGGCGTTGATGCCGCCGGTGATGTTGAAGACCTTGGTGAAGCCAAGCGCGCGGAACTGCTCGGCAGCCTGCGCACTGCGACCACCGTGGTGGCACAGGAAGGCCAGTGCGGTGTCCTTCGGCAGTGCTTCCAGCTCGGCGCGGCCGTTGCCGTCGAACACCTTGAACGGCACGCCGACGGCGGCGATGGCGCGCTCGTCAGCCGGGCGCACGTCCACCAGGATCACGTTGCCGGCGCGCACCAGGTCGTCGGCGTCGCGCACGCTGATTTCCTGCACCGGCTTGGGTGCATTCGGGTTGTCGATGGCCAGGCCCTTGCCGCGGATGTCGTCCACCCAGTCGATGGTGATGCCTTCGGCACGGCGCGCGCTGGCCAGGTCGAACTGCACGCGCAGTCCATTGGATTCGGCGGCGATCGCAGCCTCGTCATGCGGAGCGAGCTGGAAGTTGGGCTGGAAGCCTGCATCGATGCTCAGCTGCAGGGCGGCGCCCGGGGCGTCGGCCAGCGCGCCCTTGAGCATCTCCACCGCGGCCGGGGTGACGGTGATGCGCGGCGGGGTGCGGTCCGGCGCGGGCAGGCCCAGCACGCTGCTCAGTTCGCCGCTGGCGGCCATCTGCAGCACGATGTCGCTGCCACCGACCAGTTCGCCGTCGATGTACAGCTGCGGGATGGTCGGCCAGTCGCCGTAGGCCTTGATGCCTTCACGGATTTCCTGGTCGGCCAGCACGTTGACGTGAGCGAACTCGACGCCCAGGTCCTGCAGCGCGCCCACGGCCTTGGCCGAGAAGCCGCACTGCGGCATCGACGGCTGGCCCTTCATGAACAGCACGACGCGGTTGGCGTTGAGGAGGGATTCGATGCGCGAACGCAGGGCAGGATCGAGAGACATGGGAAGTCGGGGGTCCAGTAATTCGAATCTTCGATTCTACCCCTCATGGCATCATGGGGTATGAGCAGCGCAGGAACATTGCATCGCATTCCGCCCCGGCCATGGCGCTGGCTGCCCTGGCTGGTGGCGTCGCAGTTGGGGGTGATCCTGGCCTGGGTGCTGGGGGGATGGCACTGGGGTCTGCCGCTGATGGTGGCCAGCCACGCGGTGTTCATCGTGCCGGTATTCCTGCCCAACAGTCGCTTCTACACGCCGGTGCTGAGCCGCCTGGCGCAGACGGACGACGCGGTCTGGCTGACCATCGATGACGGGCCCGGTACCGACACGCTGGCCGTGCTTGATCTGCTGGATAGGCACCAGGCGCGGGCGACATTCTTCCTGGTGGGCGAGCGGGCGCTGGCCCAGCCGGCGCTGGTGGCCGAGATCCTGCGCCGCGGGCACGATCTGGGCAACCACAGCTTCAGCCATCCGCAGGCGCGCTTCTGGCGGCTGGGACCGAAGGCGATGCGGGCGGAGATCGAGGGCTGCCAGCATGCGCTGCAGGCGTTGTCGGGCTCGCCGGTGCGCTGGTACCGGTCGGTGGTGGGCATGACCAATCCGTTCGTGGGCCCGGTGCTGCGCCGCCTGGGCCTGGTGCGGGTGGGATGGAGCGCCCGCGGCTTCGATGGTGTCGGCTGTACGCCCGAGCGCGTGCTGGAGCGCCTGCTGCCGGATCTTCGCCCGGGCGCCATCGTGCTGCTGCATGAGGGGGCCGCCCATGGCCACAACCTGGTAATCATCGAACGCGTGCTGCAGGCACTGGATCAGCGTGGATTGAAGGCAACGCTGCCTTCGGTATAGCGCAGCGGCGCGCACGGAATCCGCCGGGCACGGCCCGGCGCTACCAAGGGGTGGGCAGGCATCCGGTAGCGTCGGGCCACGCCCGGCGTCATCCAGGCCGTTCGGCCACCAACAGCCAGCTGTTGAACGGTGTGCGCCCGTGCAGCGGCCGTGGTGCGGCGACGCGCAATCCCGCTTCGCTCAGTGTCGCCAGCAGGGTCTTCGGCTGGGGATAGTGCCGCGGGCGGGTACCCATCCAGCCCACCAGCCAGGCAAGGCGGTCCGCGACCCGCGTGGTGCGGTCCCGGCCATCACCGGTCGCCAGCGGCGTGCGCAGCAGCAGCCGTCCTCCGGGGGACACCCGCGCGCTTGCGGCACGCAGCAGCGTCTGCTGCGGTCCGGCATCCAGGTACTGCACTACGTCCAGCAGCAGTACATGGCCGACGTGCGACGGCAGCGCAGCCTGCACATCCAGGCATTCGAAGCGCACGGCCGGCAGGCCTTCACCGGCTTGCCGCGCCCGCTCGATCTTGGCGGCGTCCACGTCCACCCCGAGATAGGGCTGGCCGCGCCCGCGCTGGCGCAGCACATGCGCGAACAGGCCCAGTCCGCAACCCAGGTCCAGCACCGGCTGGCCATCCTCGGGCAGCTGTTGCAGCACGCCGTCGTACAACGGATCGCTGCCGAGCTTGCCGCGGGTGTAGTAATAGTCGCGGCGGCTGCCCCAGGCCTGTGCAGGTCGGAACGCCTCGGCGATCGCGCGGGCCTGCGGGGAGGTCAGCGGGGAGCAGGGCAGGGGCGTGCCATTCCGTGGCGTGCCGTCCATCGGGTCAGCCGGCGTCGCCGAGCCGGCGCAGGGCGACCGGCAAGGCGCGCTCGCTCCACAATGCATACATGCGCGCGGAGGGGTGCAGACCGTCTTCGGCGATCATCGCCGGGTCGTGACCGTGGACGCGGCTGATGTCGGTGATGTCGACGAAGTCGACGCCGAGGCCACTGCAGACCTGCTCCGCAGCCGCGTTGAACGCGTCGGTTTCGATGCCGATGCGGCCACGGTGTCGGCCGCTGCTGGCGCCGAACGGCGTCACGCCCCAATCGGGAAACGACAGCACCAGCACCCGATCGGTACGGCCGCCGGCAAAACCGATCGCGCGCTGCAGCAGGGCCTGGAACTGCGTGCGGTATTCGTCGAGCGGACGGCCGCGGTACTGGTTGTTGACCCCGATCAGCAGGCTGACGAAGTCGAACGGCCCCTGCGGGGCGGCCTCGTCGATGCCGGCATCGAGCTCGTCCGTGGTCCAGCCGGTGGTGGCGATGGTCTGCGGATCGGCCAGCGCGACGCCCTGTGCGCGCATCGCGGCGGCCAGCTGATGGGGCCAGCGGCCTTCGACCGCGACGGCCTCGCCGATGGTGTAGGAGTCGCCCAGCGCCAGATAGGACAAGCCCACGACTCAGGCCACCGAACGGCGTGGCTTGATCGGTACGACCTTGGTTGCATCCTCGGCGCGGCGGGCCAGCACGCGGTCGATGCGGGCGAACACATCGCGCATCACCGAGGCCTCCGGCAGCAGGGTTACGCGGAAGTGGTTGCGGTAGGGCACGTTGAAGCTGGAACCTGGCACCACCAGCACGCCCTCGTTGTCCATCAGGTCCAGGGCGAAGGTGTGATCGTCGAAGCCCTTGGCGGCAGCGCCGACCACCGCCGGGAAGGCATACAGCGCGCCGGCGGGGGCCACCAGCGACAGATGCTCGCTGGCCTCGCATGCTTCGATCACCGCGCGGCGGGTTTCGTACAGGCGCCCGCCCGGGGCACACAGTGCCGAAATGGTGTCGGGCCCGTTCACCGCAGCCTCGATGGCGTACTGGCCGGGCACATTGGCGCACAGGCGCAGCGCGCTGAGCAGGTCCATCGCCGCGCGGAAGTCGCCCAGGCGTGCGTCATCGCCGCTGAGGTGCGCCCAACCCACGCGCCAGCCGCAGGCGCGATGCACCTTGCTCAGCCCGCTGAAGGTCAGGCACGGATGGTCGCCCGCCAGCGGTGCGACCGGCTGGAACACCGCCTCGTCATACAGGATCTGGTCGTAGATCTCGTCGACCAGCAGCAGCAGGTTGTGCCGGCGCGCGATGTCCACCACGCGTTCAAGCAGTTCGCGCGGGTAGCTGGCGCCACTGGGATTGTTCGGATTGATCAGCACGATCGCGCGGGTGCGCGAGGACACCAGGGTCTCGATCTCGCTCGGGTCCGGCTGGAAGCCGTTCTCGGCGGCGCAACGGTAGTACACCGGCCGGCCGTCGTTGAGGATGGTGGAGGCCGACCACAACGGGTAGTCCGGGGACGGCACCAGCACTTCATCGCCGGGGTTGAGCAGCGCACGCAGCGACAGGTCGATCAGTTCGCTGACGCCGTTGCCGACGAACACACGGTCCGGGTGCGCGTCGGGAGCGCCGCGACGGGTGTAGTAGGCAGCGATCGCCTCGCGCGCCACCGGCAGGCCCTGCTGGTGGGTATAGGGATCGGTGCGACCCATGTCGTCGGCGATCGCGCGCTGCAGGTGTTCCGGGGCGCGGAAGCCGAAATTGCCGGGGTTGCCGATGTTGAGCTTGATCAGCTTGCGGCCCTGCGCCTCCAGCTCCCGGGCTCGCCGGGCCAGTTCTCCGCGGATTTCGTAGCGCACTTCGGAAAGGCGCTCGCGGGTGGCCAGGGGCTTGGGCGCGGAGGTTGACATGGTCGGTGAGCCGTCGGATGGCATGGAGGTTCCATGGTAGCGGAATTGCTGCACTGCATGGCAAGGCCCCCCAGGGCCCGCCGCTGCTGGGCTGGAGCGGCGTTGGCACGGGTAGAATGGAGGCGATGACCCAGACCCCCGATTTCACCGCCCTGCAGACCATCGGCTGGCCCTGGCCGGGCCCGGCGCAGCAGGCCGACTGGCAGGCCATGATGGCCGAGCACCCGCAGGCCCGCCCGGCCCGGGTGATCGAGCAGCACCGTACGCACTATGTCGTGGCCGACGCCCCGGACGCTGCGATCAAGGCCGAATCACTGCCGGAATGGCAGCGGCCACGCTTTCCCAGCCATGAGCGGCCGGCGGTCGGCGACTGGGTGCTGCTCGACGGCATCCGCATCGTGGCGCTGCTGCCACGTCGCACCGCGATCAAGCGCGGTGCCGCCGGCGAGCATTATCACCAGCAGGTGATCGCGGCCAACATCGATACGGTGTTCATCGTCTGCGGGCTGGATGCGGACTTCAATCCACGCCGTATCGAGCGCTACCTGCTGCTGGTGGGCGGCGGCGGTGCCGAACCGGTGGTGGTGCTGACCAAGGCCGACCAGACCGAATACAGCGAAGATGCGCTGGCGGTGCTGGAAGAACTGGAAATGCAGGGGATCGCCCTGCATGCCATCAATGGCCTGGATGCTGGCAGCGTGGCTGTGCTGCAGCCATGGTTGGGGCCGGGCCGCACCGTGGTGCTGGTGGGCTCCTCCGGCGCCGGCAAATCCACGCTGACCAACACGCTGCTTGGCGAGCAGCGGATGAAGACCAATGCGGTGCGCGCCAACGACTCACGCGGGCGTCATACCACCACCCATCGTGCGCTGATGCCGTTGCCGACCGGTGCCTGCCTGATCGACACGCCCGGCATGCGCGAGCTCAAGCCGACCGGCGAGGAGACGCTGGCCGAAGGGGGCTTCGCCGATATCGAAGCACTGGCCGAACAGTGCCGCTTCCGCGACTGCTCGCATCACCAGGAGCCCGGTTGTGCGGTACGGGCGGCCATCGACGCGGGTGAGATCGAGGAAAGCCGGCTGCTGAACTACTTCAAGTTGAAGGAAGAAGTGGCGGCTGCGGCCGCCAAGCTGGCCGTGCGCCAGGCCGAGACCGCGCAGGAACGTGGTGGCAGGAAAGGCAAGGGCCAGCAGTTCCGTCCGGCAGGAAAGCCGCGACGTCGTTGATGAGGCAGCCGGCCACGGGCGCGGCTGCATGGAGATTCATCCCGGGTTGCTGGGGTAACGCCCCCGCTGATGCCGGGGCCCGCGGTGGACAGCGCACGGCCGGGCAGGGCGCTATAGTCCACGCATGGAAACGACCGCCGTGCTGGATCGCGAGGTGGCCCACCATGCGGCGCTCGATGCGCGGCTGGTCGAGGCCGTGGGTGGCATCCGCCTGCTGGGCCTGACCAGCTGGCCGGCGACGGTGCAGGCACCGTTCCTGGACAGCGTTGCGCGCGGGCAGCCGCAGTTGCCGAAGGTGGACTACCCGAAGCTGGATTTCAGCGAGGAACGCCGCACCTTGGCAGCCATCGCCGCCGACTGCGACGCGGGGCATCCCTTGGGTCACTACGTGCAGCAGTCCGCGCACAGCTGGGACCTGGCCGCACGCCTGCTGGAGGGCCTGGGTACCGCAGCGGTGGACACCTGTTCGGTGCAGCTGTTCGGCGCCCCCGAACAGCCCTTGCCGGGCAATGGCCCGAGCACGCGCGATGCAGCGCGCCATTTCATCCAGATCGCGGCCGAGCTGGACCATGAACTGCTGGCGCCGGAAGAACAGGTGCCGGTGTCTGCGATCGCGCTGCAATTGCAGTTGCAGAACGATCTGGATGCCTTCTTCGAATCGCGGATCATCCAGGTGCAGCTGGACCCGGAACTGGTGTCCAAGGCGGCCGCCGGACCGACGCGGATCCGCCTGCGTACCAGTGCGCGCTTCAGCGCCTACGATCGTGCACAGCTGTTCCATCACGAAGCGCTGGTGCATTCGCTGACCGCGTTGAATGGCCGGGAGCAACCGGTGCTGCCCAGCCTGGCCTTGTCCTCACCGCGGGTGACGGCTACCCAGGAAGGGTTGGCCACGTTTGCCGAGCAGATCACCGGCAGCATCGACATCGAGCGCCTGAAGCGGATCAGCCTGCGTACCGAAGCCATCGCGATGGCCCGCGAGGGCGCCGACTTCATCGAGGTGTTCCGCTACTTCTGCGATGCCGGGCAGAACCCGGAAGAGAGCTTCGCATCGGCCCAGCGCGTGTTTCGCGGGGTGCCCCCCGGCGGCGGGTTGGCCTTCACCAAGGACACCGTGTACCTGCGCGGGCTGGTATCGGTGCACACCTTCTTCCGCCACATGCTGGCCGAGGATCGCCTGCAGGTCTGCCGGTGGCTGTTCGCGGGCAAGATGAGCCTGCAGGACGCCATCGCGTTCGCGCCGTTGTTCCAGGCCGGGGTGTTGAAGCCACCACGCTGGCTGCCGCACTGGGTCAGCCGGGCCAATGGCCTGGCCGGCATGCTGGCGTTTTCCCTGTTTGCCAACCGGATACGGATGGACCAGCTGGCGCCGGAGTGACATGCGTTGGCGGATCCTGCATGGGCCTGCCTGCCCGCGCCATGCAGGAACACTCGATGTGCCGCAGCGCCCGCTTCTGACTTAGAACTCTGCCGCCACCGTCATGAACACCTGCCGCGGTGCGCTGGCGTGGATCGCGTAGCGCTTGCCTTCCGGGTCGGTCGGCGCGAACGAGCTCAGCTGGCCGGCGTAGCGCTTGTTGGTCAGATTGGTCGCGTTCAACGAGACCCGCACGTTGCGCAGTCCCAGCCCAGGGCCGAAGTCATAGCCGGCACCCGCATCGAAGGTGGTCACGCCCGGCACCGACTGATCGTTGGTGTAGGTGTAATAACGCTTGCCGGTGTACTTGGCACGCAGGCTGGCGAAGAAGCCATCGCGGTTCCAGCTGATTTCGCTGGAGGCCATGCGCTGCGGCGTGTCCACCGTGATCTTGCCGGCCACCGGCACCACCGCGCCGCCGGAGATGTAGTCATCTTCGTAGGTGGTCTTGTTCCAGGACAGCGCGTTGTACCACTGCAGGCCATCGACCGGCTTGAGGATGAAGGTCAGTTCCGCGCCGTGGCTCTTCACCGAGCCGACGTTGATGAAGCGTGTCACGCACTCCGGTCGGGTGCCCACTTCGATGCTGGAGCACGGGTTCAGTGACAGCAGGCGGTTGTCGAACGTGACGTTGTAGGCGGCGATCGAGGCCTGGTACTTCTCGCCGAACGTGCGGAAACCGGCCTCCAGGCTCTTCGACTTTTCCGGTTCCAGGTCGGCGCTGGCAGCGAACGATTCCGGTGCCACCTGCAACGGGCCGCCACTGCCACCACCGACGAAGGCGGCGATGTTCTCGGCGTACGAGGCGAACAGCTCGTTGTTGGCGTTGAGCTTGAAGCCCACGCCCAGCTGCGGCAGCACCGACTCCTTGGCCGTCAGCGTGCCGGACGCCAGGCGGGTTTCCACGCCCGGGCGGGCCGTGGCACGCATGCGGGTGTTCGGGCTCTTGATGCCGACATCAACGGTCAGGCGCTGGTCGAGGAAGCGCAGGCGGTCCTGCACGTAGAACTGCTGCGTGCGGATGTCGTAGTCCTGGTTGAACAGCAGGCGGTCCGGATTCTTCAGGTACAGGTCGTCCAGGAACGGACCGCTGATGTAGTAGAAATTGCGCGACACGTTGTGGTCGTTCTGCTCGTACCACAGGCCGGCTTCCAGCTCGTGGATGCCGGCCGTCCATGACAGCGCTGCGGTCACGCCGTCGCGGTTGATCGTGTAGTTGGTGCTGCGGATGGAGATCGGCAGCATCCGGTCGGTGCCGGGGTAGGACGGCTGGCCCGGCGCCCACCAGTGACCCTGGCCGCGGTTGTCATGGTGGTAGGCCAGCAGTTTCAGGCGGCCCTGCTCGCCCAGGCGAAGGTCGGCATCGATCGAGTACAGGTTGTCATCGCGCAGCGCACGGCTCTGGTAGTACGCATCGTCGATGCTGGTCACGCCGCCGCTGTAGGCACATCGCGCCGGATCACGCGTAGCCGGCGCGCAGTAGGCGGCGGCCACCGCGCGGTTCCAGTCCGGCGCATAGATGTTCCAGTCCCAGCCCAGGCCCCGGGCCAGCATGTCCTTGGACAGGTAGGCGTAGTTGGCCTGGCTGGCACGCGAGGTCGCCACGAACGCGCCAAAGCGATGGTCGCCCACGTTCCACACGGCCTTGGCATTGAACTGGCGGGTGGTCTGGTTCTGATGCGGCGCGGCCCACATGTCCTGGTCCTGGTGAACGCCGGAGACATACGCAGAGAAGCCGTTGAGGTCGCCCGTATCCACGCGCAGGTAACCACGGCGTTGATTGTCGTCGCCGACGGTGACGCTGGCACGGCCGCCGAACTCGGTGGACGGATCGGACGAGAAGTACTGGATGGTGCCGCCGAGATTGCTGGTCGAGGCCACGCCGAGTGAACCGATGCCCTGCGACAGCTCGGCGCCGGCCAGGTTTTCGGCGATCAGCGCACGGGCGATGCTCAGGCCGTTGTAGTTGCCGTAGCTGTTGTCGCCCAGCGGAATGCCATCGAGGGTATAGCCCAGCCGGCTCTTGTCGAATCCGCGCAGGCTGATGGTCTGCGACTCCTCATTGGCGCCGAACGCATCGTTGGACTGCACCGAGACGCCCGGCAGCCGATCGAGGATCTTCTGGCCGCTGGTGCCTGGCGGGAGCACCTGCTTGTCGACGCTGGTGATGCGCTGCACCTGACGGGTCTCGCCCTGGCCGATCACCGAGACGGTATCCAGCGTCTGCGCGCTGGGCGCGGCGTCGGCGTCGGTATCGGCGGCGGAGGCGCTGGCAGCGGCGGAAAGCGCGATCGCTACGGCGATCGTCAGGTGTCGAGTCTGCATGGTGGTCCGTTGCATGGGGGATGGGCACCGGCGTGCGTGCGCGATGCCGCCCCACTATGCGAACGGAACATGAAAGCTTCTTTACGGAACACCCATGCGGGTACGCGCCGCCGCGATGGCGGCGCACCCAGGGCGGCTCATTAGCCCATGTACAGCCCACCATTGACCGGATAATCGGCGCCGGTCACATACGACGCCTCGTCCGAGGCCAGCCAGGCGCACAGGCCGGCGACTTCTTCCGGACGGCCCAGGCGCCGTACCGGCACCGATGCGGCCAGGCGGTCCAGGACATCCGGGGGGAAACTGCTGATGGCCTGGCTGGCGATGTAGCCCGGCGAGAGCGTGTTGACCGTCACTCCGCGTGACGCTACTTCGGCGGCAAGCGCCCGGCTGAAGCCATGCATGGCGGCCTTGGCGGTGGCGTAGTTCACCTGGCCGATCTGCCCCTTGTGGGCGCTGACCGAACCGATGTTGATGATGCGTCCCCAGCCCCGCGTGGCCATGCCATCGACCACCTGCTTGGTCAGGTTGAAGAGCGCGTTGAGGTTGGAGGCGATCACCGCGTTCCAGTCCTCCACCGTCATCTGCCGGAACAGCAGGTCGCGGCTGCCGCCGGAGTTGTTGACCAGCACGTCCACTTCTCCCACTTCCGCGCGCACTTTGGCGAAGGCGGCGCTGGTCGAGGCCCAGTCGGTGGCATTGCCCTCGGAGGCGATGAAGTCAAAGCCCTGCTCGCGCTGCTCGCGCAGCCAGTTGGCCTTCCGCGGCGAGTTCGGCGCACAGCCGGCAACAACGGTATGGCCGGCGCGGGCCAGGCTCTGGCAGATGGCAGTGCCGACACTGCCCATGCCGCTGGTGACGTAAGCGATGCGAAGAGTCATTGCGGAACGCTCCTTGGTAACGGGATCAGGCGGCGAGGGGATACAGGCCGAACAGCAGGCTGCCGACCATCAACAGCAGCGAGATGGCGATGGCCCACTTCAGGGTGAATTTCTGGTGGTCGGCGAACTCGACCTTGGCCAGGCCCACCAGCAGGTAGGTGGAGGGCACCAGTGGGCTGAGCAGATGCACCGGCTGGCCGGCCAGCGAGGCGCGGGCCATTTCCACCGGCGTGATGCCGTAGTTGCCAGCGGCTTCGGACAGGATCGGCAACACGCCGAAGTAGAACGCGTCGTTGGACATGAAGAAGGTGAACGGCATCGAGGCCACGGCAGTGATCACCGCCAGATAGGGGCCCCACGAATCCGGAATCACCGCCAGGAAGCTGTGCGACATCGCCTCGACCATGCCGGTGTTGTTGAGGATGCCGGTGAAGATGCCCGCCGCGAAGATCAGCGACACCACCGACAGCACGTTGCCGGCGTGGTTGACCACGCGACGGCGCTGCTCAGCCAGGTTCGGGTAGTTGATCACCAGGGCAATGGCGAAGCCGACCATGAACAGCACCGGCATCGGCAGCACGCCGACGATCAGCGCGGTCATCAGGACCAGGGTCAGCACCAGGTTCACCCACAGCAGCTTGGGTCGCTTGATGTCCTCGGCATCCTCGACCGTCGGCAGCGCATTGCTGTCGTCGGACACGCTGCTGTCCATCCAGCTGCCGCCCTTGGGCAGCGTCACCACGCCCAGCCGGCGGCGTTCCTTCAGACCCAGGTACCACGCCAGCAGCAGCACGCCCGCGCAGGCGATCACCATCGACGGGATCAGCGGCACGAACACATCAGCAGGATCAACGTGCAGTGCGGTGGCGGCGCGTGCGGTCGGGCCGCCCCACGGAGTCAGGTTCATCACGCCACCGGCGAGGATGGTCACGCAGGTCATGTTCAGCGCGTTCATGCCCAGCCGCTGATACAGCGGCAGCATTGCCGAGACCGTGATCATGTACGTGGTCGAGCCATCGCCATCGAGCGAGATCAGCATCGCCAGCACGGCGGTGCCGAGCACGATCTTCATCGGATCGCCCTTGACGAAGCGCAGGATCACCCGCACCAGCGGATCGAACAGTCCCGCGTCGATCATCACGCCGAAGTAGAGGATGGCGAACATCAGCATCACGCCCGTCGGCGCGATCTTCTTGATGCCTTCCAGCATCATTTCGTCGATGCCGGCGCCAAAGCCACCGATCAGCGCGAACAGGATCGGGATGGTGATCAGGGCCACCAGCGGTGACAGCCGCTTGCTCATGATCAAGTACATGAATGTAATGACCATGCCAAAGCCGAGGATGCTCAGCATCATCTGCGGACTCCTTGAGAAAACAGGACGTGGGAAAGGGAGGGGCGGGCGCGGAAGAGGCTCAGAAGTCGTACTGCAGGCGGCCGGTCACGGCGCGCGTGCGGTCCACCGTGATCCCGGCCAGGCGGTCACGGTTGCGGCTTTCGATGACGTTGAGCATGAATCGCAGGTTGTCGCGCAGGTACCAGTTGCCGCCGAGCGTCCAGGCTTCGGTACTGCCGCGGCGCAGGTCGGGAGCGCCGTCGAGGTGCTGCGCGCCCCACATCCGGTCGTAGCGCAGCGCGACTTCAAAGGCACCGGCCTTGTGACGGATGTCCTTCACCCTGGCGAAGCGGCCGGTCTTGCGGTCGTAGGCGCGGCTCTCGCCGGTAACGAACCAGCTGAGCATGCCGTAGCCGGCCATGACGTCGCCGCGCTGGGCGCCGTCATCGAAGGTCGCACCGCTGAACTCGCCCTGCCATGACAACGGGCCGCGGACCTGGGCGTACTCCAGTGACCACTTGTTGACGTCGGTATCGCGGCCTGCGGAGAAATCGACCAAGGTCAGGCGGCTCTCATCGGACAGATGGCCGGCGGGGCGCGGGCGGATGCGCAGTGCCGGCACACCGTTGGCGCCAGGGTTGTCGTACGCCTCACGGGCCAGCGACAGGCCCAGGTGCAGTACATCGCCGTCGCTGGGCGAGGGCGCCCAGGTCACGCGGCCGCCGGCGGCGCGCCCCTTCACCTGCCAGGCATCGATGCTCTCCAGGCTGTAGACGCTGGCGGCCCAGGTGAAGTCACCCGGATTGGCCTGCCACGAGGCACCCAGCCGGTACAGCGGCGCCAGCGTGGTACCGGCATTGCCGCGCTCCAGGAAGCTGCCGTAGTTGGAGCTGGTGCGGTCATCCAGCGAGAAGTACTGCTTGAACTGGCCGACCGTCAGCTTGCCGGCCTTGCCGAAGCTGCGTGCCAGGTAGACGTCCTTGGCTTCCACACGGTCGCCGGAGAAGTCGGCTTCCATCTTGTAGTCAACCACGAAGAACCTGCCCGAGACATCCAGCCAGGCGCGGCGGATCTCGGTGTCATCCTTGTTCGGCGTACCGCGGTTGTCATTGTCGAACGTGGCGAAGTCCAGGTGCAGGCGACCGCCCAGCGTGGCGGTGACCGGCCGCTCGTCATCAGCGGCAAAGGCCGGCGCGGCCAACGCAGCCAGGGCCATCATGGCGGCGGAACGCGGCCAGGCAAACGTGAATTCCACAAACCCTCCCAGGTGCGCGCCAGGCGCGCGGCAATCGTGGGCACCGGATGGTGCGCGGCCGCAGTCTGGGTCGCGCAAGCTGTCATCCGCCTGTCAGCGGTTTGTGCGTTGCAGCGTAAAAGCGGCCGCTGCGCTCGCCGGGCATGGCCCGGCGCTACCCCCGTGCAGGCTGCCCGGTAGCGCCGGTCCACGCCCGGCGGGCAGGCCGGGCGGCATGCGGTAGCATTCGCTTCCCCTCCCACGCTTGTCCCCATGCGCCTGCTGCTGGTTGAAGACAACCCGGATCTGGCCGATGCGATCATCCGTCGCATGCGCCGCAGTGGGCACGCGGTGGATTGGCAGGCCGATGGCCTGGCCGCCGCAAGCGTGCTGCGCTACCAGAGTTTTGATCTGGTGGTGCTGGATATCGGCCTGCCCAAGCTTGATGGGCTACGCGTGCTGGCCGGCATGCGCGAGCGCGGCGACAGCACGCCGGTGCTGATGCTGACCGCGCGCGACGGCATCGAGGACCGCGTGCAGGCGCTGGACGTGGGTGCCGATGATTATCTCGGCAAGCCCTTCGACTTCCGCGAGTTCGAGGCGCGTTGCCGCGTGCTGCTGCGGCGGGCCCGCGGCCAGGCCAGTGAGGTGGTGCAGGTGGGCGGCTTCCAGTTCGACAATGCCGCGCATCGGGTCACCCTGGATGGCGAGCCCATCGAGCTGCCCAACCGCGAGTACCGTCTGCTGGAAATCCTGGTCGGCCGGTTGGGCCACGTGGTCGGCAAGGATGAGATCGGCAACGGCCTGTTCGGCTTCGACGACGAGGCCGGGCCGAACGCGATCGAGCTCTATGTCGGCCGCCTGCGCAGGAAGCTCGCCGACGCGCCGCTGCGCATCACGACCGTGCGCGGCGTCGGCTACCTGCTCGAGGCCCGCGACGAAGGCGTGGACAGCGATGGCTGACGCGCGCCCGGCAGCGGCCGCGCCGGGTTCGCTGCGGCGGACCCTGCTGCTGTATCTGGGTGCGCTGCTGGCGGTGTTCGCAGTCGCCCTGCTGTTTGCCGCACGCGACTACGGCCAGCGTGCGGCCAATCGCTCCTACGATCACCTGCTGGCGTCCTCTGCACTGTCCATCGCGGATTCGGTGGCGCTGGCCGATGGCCAATGGCAGGTCGACCTGCCGTACGCGGCGCTCGACCTGCTGGCGATGGCGCCGGAGGACCGGGTGTTCTACCGCGTCGCGGACAGTCGCGGCACGCTGATCACTGGCTACGGCGACCTGCCGGTGCCACCCCGGCGGCCGGGGAGCCAACCGCAGTTCTTCGATGCGCGCTACAGCGGTGAGACCGTGCGCTTCGTGGTGGTGGGCCGCAGCTTCGCTGCTGCGTCCGCGCAGGGGGAGGTGCTGGTGCAGGTCGGCCAGACCCGGCGCGCGCGCGAGGCGGTGGCGCAGGACATGGTCAACCGGTCGCTGCTGGCGATCGGTGTGCTGTCCGGTCTGCTGCTGGCGCTGGTCGCCTTCGGTGTACACCGTGCATTCCGGCCACTGGTGAGGGTGGAACGCGAACTCTCGCGCCGTGAACCGTCGGACCTGAAGCCGCTGGATGCACGTGTGCCCCGTGAGATGGACCAGATGGTGGCGGCGCTGAACCGCTTCATGGAGCGGCTGTCGAGCAGCAACGAGACCCTGCGCGCGTTCATGGCGGAAGCCGCGCACCAGATGCGTACCCCGCTGGCCGCCCTGCGCGCGCAGGCGCAGCTGGCGCTGGATGATGACGACCCGCAGGACATGCGGCGCAGCCTGCAGGCCATCGAGCGCAATGCCACGCACATGAGCCGGCTGCTCAACCAGCTGCTCAGCGATGCCAGCGTGATCCACCGTTCGCATCTGCAGCGGTTCGCGCCGGTGGATCTGGCAGAAACCGTGCACCAGGCATTGCACGATGCGTTGCCGCAGGCCGGTCCCGCGCCCCGCGTGCAGCTGGCCGTCACTTCCGAGCAGGTGCATGTGCACGGTGATGCGCTGCTGCTGCGCGAGGCGATCAAGAACCTGGTGGACAATGCGTTGAAGTATGGCGGCGATGGCCCGCTGCAGATTGCACTGACGGTCGAGGGCGGCCAGGCGGTGCTGACCATTGCCGACCACGGCCCGGGCATCGCCGCGGCCGACGCCGAACGGGTGTTCGAGCGATTCGCCCGTGGCGAAGGCGTGCCATCCGGTGGCGCCGGCCTGGGGCTGGCCATCGTCAAACGCGTGATCGACAGCCATGCAGGCCATATCGACCTCAGCAACCGCCCGCAGGGGGGGCTGATCGCCACCATCCGCCTGCCCCGGAGCAACCCATGATCCGCCTGTTTGCCGCCGTCATCGCGCTGCTGCTGGCTCTGCCTGCGCAGGCTGCACCCGGCGATGTGCGCCGTTTCCCCGCACGTGAGAGCGCCACTGCCCAGCTGCGCATCCACGGCACCACCGACATCGAGGTGTTCGCCGTGGTGATCGCCGACTACCAGCGGCTGCATCCCGGCACGGAAGTGGTGTACGAGGACATCATCACCCAGGATCTGTACGCGCGTTACCTGCAGGACCGCACCAGCCCTGCGTCGCCGGATCTGCTGATCTCCAGCGGCATGGACCTGCAGACCAAGCTGGTCAATGACGGTCATGCCCTGCCACACCGCTCGGCGCAGACCGCGGCGCTGCCGGCCTGGGCACAGTGGCGGGGCGAGGCATTCGGGATCAGCTACGAGCCGGTGGTGATGGTCCACAACACGCGCACTTTGCCTGCTGCCAAGGTGCCGCATACACGCCGGCAGCTGCTGGACCTGCTGCGCGCGGAAGGCGCGCCCCTGCGCAGACGGGTGGGCACCTACGACATCGAACGCAGCAGCGTGGGTTACCTGCTGGCCACGCAGGATGCGCAGCGTGGCAGCATTGCCGGTGCGCTGCTCGGGGCGCTCGGCGACAACGAGGTGGTTCGCGAGGAGCGCACCGGGGTGCTGCTGGACAAGGTTGCCAGCGGCCAGCTGTCGCTGGTCTACAACGTGCTCGGCTCGTACGCGCAGGCGCGCATCGATGCCGGTGCGCCACTGGCCATCATCGAGCCGGAGGACTACACGCTGGTGGTGCTGCGCACGGCCGTGATCCCGCGCACCGGTCCGCATCCGGAGGAGGCGCGGCGTTTCCTCGATTACCTGCTGTCGCCGCGTGGCCAGCAGGTGCTGTCGCGCGAGGCGCGGCTGATGCCGATCGTGCGCAGCGATGCCCGGCGCGATGATGCGCCCGGTCGCAGCCGGCGCCCGATCCAGCTCGGGCCGGGACTGCTGGTCTACCTGGACGCGCTCAAGCGGCGCCAGTTCCTCGATGCCTGGCGCAGCAGCGTGGAGCCGGCGGGGCGCTGATGCCCTGGTAGCGCCGGGCCATGCCCGGCGGATGCAGTGCGCTGCCCGTACAATGGCCGCATGAGCGAATACACCATCCTGATCGCCGATGACCACCCGTTGCTGCGTTCGGCGGTGGTGCAGTCATTGCGGCAGAGCCTGCCGCTTGCCCAGGTGCGCGAGGTGGCCAGTGCCGAAGCGCTCGCCGAGGCGCTGGATGCGCATCCTGACGTGGACCTGGTGCTGCTCGACCTGACCATGCCCGGTGCCCACGGTTTCTCCGCGCTGCTGCACGTGCGTGGCTCGCATCCGGACATTCCGGTGGTGATCCTGTCGTCCAACGATCATCCACGGGTGATCCGGCGCGCGCAGCAGTTCGGCGCAGCCGGTTTCATCCCGAAGTCGGCGCCCGCCGAGACCATTGGCGAGGCGGTGACGGCGGTGCTGGAGGGTGGCCTGTGGTTCCCGGCGATGGCGGCCGAGCGTTCTGAGGCCGATGCACTGCTGGCCAGCCGCCTGGCGCAGCTGACACCGCAGCAGTTCCGGGTGCTGCTGTGCCTGGCCGATGGCCTGCTCAACAAGCAGATTGCCTACACGCTGGGGTTGGCCGAAAACACGGTGAAGGTGCATGTCACCGCGATCCTGAAGAAGCTCGAATGCCACAGCCGCACGCAGGCCGCGGTGCTGGTGAAGGCGCTTGAGCCGGAAGGTGATGCGCGGACAGGACTGAATGGCTGATGGAGGCAGGCATCCAGACGGCTATGCTTCGTCTGCTGCAGTCAGGCAAGAACCTCTTCAACGAAAATTGAAAGCTGATGATCTGTCGGTGCGCTGGCCGGCGAGGAATTTCGCTCCGAATGCGATGTCACCATGGGCCGGGGGCGGAAGGGGGGCAGATCGCAATCTGACTACGGCAGTTGATGAGAACGCGTCGAAGATCATTGCGGCGGAGAATTCCTGACGTCCCCTGGGGTAGGTGCCAGGATCGAAGCTAGGGGGGTATCCTGTCAGAAGTGGTTTTGGTGAGCGCGCTTTCAGAAGCTCGAGCAGACTCATCATCTTGGCGTCCCAATCGCTTGAAAAGCGGTGGTGTGAGTCGATCTGAAGATTGTAGTCCTCACCCCGATAGCGCTGCTGCGCCATGTTTCTGGCCCAGCCGCATCCCTTGGCGTGGACGTAATCTATGTCGATCAACTCGATGCTGGCCCCATGCCTCTGAAGGCGGTGGACCGTTGTGCCTTCTTCGCTTGTTGTATCGATCAGGTCGAATCCAGCTGATTCGAAGAACTGAATACCCTGCTCTGCTCCATGTTGCCAGCAGACAACAATGCGCAACCGGGATGGCGAGGTGGCGTTTTCTATCATGTCCTTCAGCGTGGGTACCCGCTGGGGGTCTCGATAGCTCGGTATCTGCACGAAGATTGTCTTCTTCACATTCTTCGGAGAGGGGGCTGTCTGTGGCCTGATGCAACGGGATGCTTCAGTCTGATTGATCCATCAGTTTCCGCCGATAGAGTTCGCTGCAGGATCGGTGGAGAAGATGAATCTGTTCTGGTAGCTCGAGCCAAGATGCTCAGAAGCTTCGGCGTAGCTGTAGGTGGGTGAGGACGCATCCGATGCGAACCTGCGGCCCCAGGCTTCATGCTCGGCGTTGCTTCGGGCCCGGGCGATGCCGAGGCAGATGGTCAGGCCGCATGACAGCTGCTCCAATACAGCCTCCTGACCCATTGCGCGCGTGAGTGATGACCGATAGTGCCTGGTCAGATCCTGCGCTTCGGGGATGGACGCAGCGTCCTTGTCCATGCGATCCATCGCATCTGACATGCTTCTGCTGGAGTGCAGGAGGTCTTCAGCAGCCTGGCCTGAGATGCCATGCTCGAACATGAGCATGGATTCTGAACGCAGATGCCCGGGTGATGATGCTGCGTGCTGGATGGTCGCCGCCGGAATGTCTGTTGTCGGCCGCTTGGTTGGCGGTTCTGTGCTGGCAGCATTTGATCCGTCTTGATTGAGCTCCGGTCCCGCCGCCGCATTTCGATGACTGGCGTTGGGGTCTGAGGTTCTGTCGTCGGTGCACCCTGCACAGGAAAAGCAAAGCAGCATTGCAGTGGCCAGATGAGCGAACGGCATGATTGAGCGGGATATGTCAGGGAAGCGCACGGTGGATCCTCGGTCGTGGGTCGCGGCAGTCAATCCAGAGGGCAATCGAAGGGACCGTTGCAGTCCGGCGGACGAGTTGTCTGAAACACAGTCTTCACTCTTCCGCCGCAGCAGTCGGTGACTCTCCAGTTTCCGGCCGTGCCGACAGTGACGACACAGCTGTTTGTGCAGCGATACCTGACGCCGTTGAAGATCGTTTCGCTTTCTGCACGCGCTTCGCTGTCTGTCATTGCCAGGCCTGCTGCCAGAACGACGCTGCCAGGATGACGTTTGTCCATCCATTGCGCTGAGTGTGGTCGCCCGATCGGCCAGGTCACGAGATGGTCCTCCGTTCTGCGGCGCATGTCAGTCGGGAAACTACCTGTCTTCACTCCGCATTTTTCCGTGTACTGCGCATCCATACCCATCTGAGGGGCATGCTGGGCTTTCCCGCTCGGCCGGTATCGCGCGAACAATGGCTTGCGCAAAGCGAGCGGAATCTGCGGAGTACGATGCTACTCGGGGAGTGGTGCAGCGGTGCCCTGCGTGGCAGAACCGCGCTACCCGCGGTGTCGCAGCAGCAATTGTGTCATCAGCGCCCGCAGCGCCGGCGGCTTCACCGGCTTGGCCATCATGCCCCAGCCACGTTCGGCCGCCATTTCGCGCAGTCCTGCGTCGCGCTCGGCGGTCACCAGCACCACCGGCGGCCGTGCCTGCCAGTGCTCGGCCAGCACTTCGTACAGTACCGGCCCGTGATGGTCGCCCATGCGAACGTCCAGCAGCACCAGTTCCGGCACGGATTCCACGCCGGCCAGCTGCAGCGCGGCCTGGGGGCCATCGGCCAGGACCACCTCGCATCCCCAGCGCTCCAACAGGGCACGGCTGGCTGCGCAGACATGCGGATCATCATCGATCACCCACACGCGGCGGCCGCGCAGCGGATTGTCCGCCGCCGGTTCCTGTGCCAGCGCCGGTGCCTGCGCAACGGCGGGAATCGCGCTGGCATCGCCAAGAGGTACGCCCACTGCGAACACGCTGCCTCGCCCCAGCTGCGAGCGCAGGCGGATCGGATGGCCAAGCAGGCGGCCGATACGGTCGACGATCGCCAAGCCCAGGCCGGCGCCGCGCTGGTGACCATCGTGCAGGCGGCGGAATTCCTCGAAGATTTCACCCTGCAGCGCATCAGGAATGCCGGGGCCCTGGTCATGCACTTCAATCCACAACTGGTCTCCGCGCCGGCGGCAGCCGAGCAGCACCCGGCCACGCTCGCTGTAGCGCAGTGCGTTGGACAGGAAATTCTGCAGGATGCGGCGCAGCAGTGCTTCGTCGCTGACCACCACCGCGCGGGTATCCACCCAGTCCACGACCAGCCCGCGTGTCTGCGCGGCGATGCCGAACTCGCGTGCCAGCGTCTGCAGCAGCGGGCCCAGCCGGAACGCATGCACGCGCGTGGGCAGGCTGCCTGACTCCAGTCGCGCGATGTCGAGCAGGCTGTTGAGGATGGCATCCTGCGCGGCCAGTGCGGCATCGATGTGGTCGGTGGTCTGCTGCTGCGCCGGGTCGGTCAGCTTGCCGCGCAGCACGGAGACGAACATGCGCGCGGCGTTCAACGGTTGCAGCAGGTCGTGCACCGCGGATGCGACGAAACGGGTCTTGTAGCGGTTGGCCTGTTCGGCTTCGCGGCGGGCCTCGTCGAGGTCATGGGTGCGCTCGGCCACGCGGTGTTCCAGCGCATCGGCCAGTGACCGCAGTTCGCGTGCAGCGTTCTTGTAGCTGGTGATGTCGGCGTAGCTGGTGACGAAGCCGCCATCAGGCAGCGGATTGCCACGGATCTCCAGAACGGTGCCATCGTCCTTTTCGCTCTCGCGCATGTGCGGGCGGCCACTGCGCAGGTGGTTCAGGCGACGCTCGATGGCCTCGTCGATCGGCCCCGGCCCGAGCAGGCCGCGGCGTGCGTTGTAGCGGAACAGCTCTTCGATGGGCCGGCCGACACGGACCAGCCCCGGCGGGAAGCGGAACAGTTCCAGATAGCGCGAATTCCAGGCGACCAGGCGCTGTTCGCGATCAATGATCACCACGCCCTGCGGCAGGTGCTCCAGGCTGCGGCTCAGGCCGCTGTCGGCATCGGTGGCAGCCTGCAGCAATCCGTCCTGGGCGGTGCGCAGTTCCTGTGCATGCTGCTTGAGCAGGGTTTCCAGTTCGCTGCGGCTGCGCTGGCGGTGCCGGGCCAGGCGTCGGCGCTGCTGCACGAACAGCAGCAGGAACCCCAGCGCCAGCCACGCAGCGGCGCCGGCCAGGGCGGCACCGCGTCCGGCGCTGGTGGCGGCACTGGCATCGTGCAGCAGATGCAGGTTCCAGTGTTCGTCGGGCAGCGCCAGGCTCTGCCACAGCATCGCCTGCGGCAGCACCGGGTCGAGCAGGCGCACCATGCGGCCACCATCGGCCAGCACATCCTCGGTACGCACCCGCAGGGGCTGCAACGAGCGGTCGGCATACTGGCGGGCATCAAGCATCTCGCGGCGCTCGTCCGCGCCCAGCGGCCGCAGCAGGCGGTAGCGCCAGGCATCGCGGTTGGACAGGAACACCACGTCATGGTTGTCGCTGGCCAGCACCACGTCCGGGCTGTTCAGCCACTCCTGTTCCAGCGCCGACAGCTCGATCTTGATCACGATCACGCCGATGCGCTGGCCGCGGTCGTCGACGATCGCCTCGGACATGAAATAGCCGGGCACGCCGGTGGTCATGCCGATGCCGTAGAAGCGGCCGCGGCCGTGGGCCAGGGCCTGCTGGTAGTAGGGCCGGTAGCTGTAGTCCTCGCCGACGTTGGTGGTCGGCTGGTCCCAGTTGCTGGCCGCGACCGCGACGCCATCGCGGCCGACCAGGGTCAGGGTGGAGGTTCGGGTGACCTGGTTGGCGCGCTGCAGTTTCAGGTTCAGCTGCTGGCGCTCGGCGGGCGAGGGCGGCGTGCGCAGTACGCGCAGCAGGTCCGGGTCCAGTGCCATCACCTGCGGCAGGGTGCCGAAGCGGTCGATACGCTGCTGCAGGCCCTGGCCGTACAGCTGCAGCTGGCGCTGGACCTGCGTGCTCTCGGCAGCCAGGGCGCTGCGCCACGCGTAGTGGCCCGCCGCGATCGCGCACAGCACGGTGCCTCCGGCCAGCGCGAGGAGGGTCAGCAGCAGCATCCTGTGGCGGCCGAGCCAGTACATGGCGGCAGTCTACGCAGTGAGGGCGGGCATGACGTGCATGCCCGCCGGATTCCGCACCGTGGCGCGGATCAGAAGTGCATCTGTGCGCGCAGTTCGAAGATCTCCGGGGTGCTGTGCACACCGCGGCGGCTGGCATCGACCTTGACGTAGTTGGCCTGGAACTTGAAATGGCTGGTCAGGTACCAGTTCGCGCCCAGGGTCAGGTCGTGCTGACGCCCCCCCAGGATGCTGCCGTCGTCCAGATCCAGGCGGCTGTAGCGTGCCACCAGCTCGACCGCGCCGTAGTCGTGGGCGGGCTTGATGTTGGCCACGGCGCCGGCGTTGTACGGACGGGACTCGCCGGTCAGCACCCAGCTGGCCATCGCGTACTGGCCGTGGCCGGTGTAGTCGGGCTTGCCGTCGTTGCGGGTGACAGTGGCCTGCAGCGCTTCGGCCTGCAGCGAGAAGGGGCCACGGATCCAGATGCCTTCCAGGCCGGTGCGGCGGATCTGGTCGGCGGTCACCAGCGCGCCGGAATCCACGTAGCGGATGTCGGTCAGGCCGGCTTCCGGGCGCGCGCGCAACCGTGCGCTGGCCTCGTGATGGACGTCACGGCCATCGCGGTAGCCGCGCGGGTTTTCCTGCGAGTAGGCCAGGCCCAGGTGGATCACATCGCCAGGCGCCTTCACCGGCGTCCACACCGCACGTACCGCCTGCGTGGTGCCGGGGTTGTCGCCCTGCAGGTCCTTGCCGCCGTAGGCACCGGCCTGCAGCAGGTACTGCGGGCGCTCCAGCACCCATTCCACACCGGTGCGGCGGCCGGCGTAGAACGCCTGCACCGGCAGCGCTGTCTCCAGGAAGCTACCGGCGCGCGAGGAGGTGTTGGCATCCAGGCCGACCGGCGTCTTCATGTAGCCGAAGCGGAAGCGGCCGATGTCGCGGCCCACGAAGGCCTTGCTCTCCAGGCGCAGGAACACGTCCAGCCAGGTGTCGGCCTGGAAGTCGTAGTACACCATCGCGTCGTACACGCCCTTCTTCTTCAGCGTGGCGCCGAATTCCTTGCGGCGCACGGCATCGTCATCGTCCAGGCCACTGCCGGAGGAGAAATCGTTGTAGTCGTAGGCGATGTTGGCGGTGGCCGCCAGCTCGGTGCCGTCGCCGAACGCGTACTTGGTCGGCCAGTTGTCGAAATCAGCAGCGGACGCGAAGGCGGGCAGGGCGGCCAGCGACAGGGCCAGCAGGGTGGGAATGGGGCGCATGTTGGGTGCGGCTCTCTCGGATTGCGTAGGGTCAGGACAACAACGGCCGCCAGGGCCGGAACTTGGGCAGGGACGCCACGGGCCGTTCAGCCCGCGCCACCGGCCTCCCGGCGCGGTGCGATGCCGGGCCAGTTTAGGGGTCCCGGCCACCTGAACCGGGGGGCTAGTACCAATAGGTTATCTGCGTTGGCGTGCCCGGCGCGTACAAAGGCGTCCATTGGTCGCCACCCTGCGCGTGGAGCGAGGGGGCGGTGACCAGCTTCCACGGTATCGGCTCCCATGCAGTTCCGGGGCCGTACGTGCCTGAAAACGCCCTTCCCCGGAGTCCGCCATGCACATCCCGACCGCTGCCCCGGCGCCTGCAAAGCCGTTGCCGATCTACCGCCAGCTGTACTTCCAGGTGATCGTGGCGATCGTCCTGGGCGCCATCCTCGGCCATTACGAACCCCTGATCGGCGAGAAGATGAAGCCGCTCGGCGATGCCTTCATCAACCTGGTGAAGATGATCATCGCGCCGGTGATCTTCCTGACCATCGTCACCGGCATTGCCGGCATGACCCATCTGCGCACGGTCGGCCGCGTGTTCGCCAAGGCCATGGCCTACTTCCTGTTCTTCTCCACGCTGGCGCTGGTCGTGGGCATGATCGTGGCCCACGTGGTACAGCCTGGCGCGGGCATGAACATCAACCCGGCCGAGCTGGACCAGACCGCGGTGCACAGCTACGTCGAGAAGTCGCATGACCTGACCCTGGTCGGCTTCCTGATGGATGTCATCCCGAAGACGCTGATCAGCGCCTTCGTGGACGGCAACATCCTGCAGGTGCTGTTCGTGGCCGTGCTGTTCGGCATCGCGCTGGCGTCGGTCGGCGAGAAGGGCAAGCCGATCCAGAACTTCCTCGAAGCGCTGGTGGCTCCGGTGTTCAAGCTGGTGCACATGCTGATGAAGGCTGCTCCGATCGGTGCCTTCGGCGCGATCGCCTTCACCATCGGCAAGTACGGCGTGGGGTCGTTGATCAACCTGGCCTGGCTGGTCGGTTCGTTCTACATCACCGCCTTCCTGTTCGTGGCGGTCATCCTGGGCGTGGTCTGCCGCCTGTGCGGGTTCTCGGTGTTCAAGCTGGCGCGCTACCTGAAGGCCGAACTGCTGCTGGTGCTGGGTACCTCTTCGTCCGAGTCGGCGCTGCCGTCGCTGATGGAGAAGATGGAGCGGGCCGGCTGCAGCAAGTCGGTGGTGGGCCTGGTGGTCCCCACCGGCTACTCGTTCAACCTGGACGGCACCAACATCTACATGACCCTGGCGGCGCTGTTCATCGCCCAGGCCACCAACACCGAACTGACCCTGGGCCACCAGATCGCGCTGCTGCTGGTCGCCATGCTCAGCTCCAAGGGCGCGGCCGGCGTCACCGGTGCCGGCTTCATCACCCTGGCGGCCACCCTGGCCGTGGTGCCGGAAGTGCCCGTGGCCGGCATGGCGCTGATCCTCGGCGTGGACCGCTTCATGAGCGAATGCCGCTCGCTGACCAACTTCATCGGCAATGCCGTGGCCACGGTGGTGGTCTCGCGCTGGGAAGGCGCACTGGACCGTGACCGCCTGAAGCTGGCGCTGGATGGTCGCGAAAGCGAACTGCCGCCGCCGGTCGATGCCGTGCCGGAGGCACTGCCCGCCAAGGGCTGATCCAGGTGTGTAGTACCGCGGGGCCGGTCACGTGAGTGGTGCGGCCCCGCGGCGTTTCAAGGCGTCCCATGGCTGTCATGGGCAGCGCCGAAGCTGGTGGCTCCAGGTTGTCGCATACGCCAGGGAATTGTGCGGTCGCAGCATGCCTGCGACAGGATAGCGACAGGTCCGGGCGCCCCAACGGGGGTATGATCCCCTGTCCCTCTTGCCCATTCATGTATCCAACGTCGATGTCCAACGAAGATTTCAAACAGGCCGCCCTCGATTACCACCGGATGTCCCCGCCGGGCAAGATCAAGGTCTCCGCGACCAAGCCGATGCTGACCCAGCGCGACCTGTCGCTGGCGTACTCGCCGGGCGTGGCGTACGCCTGTGAAGCAATCAAGGCCGACCCGCAGCAGGCCAGCGAGCTGACCGCCCGCGGCAACCTGGTGGCGGTGATCTCCAACGGCACCGCGGTGCTGGGCCTGGGCAACATCGGCGCACTGGCCGGCAAGCCGGTGATGGAAGGCAAGGGCGTGCTGTTCCAGAAGTTCGCCGGCATCGATGTGTTCGACATCGAAGTGGACGAAACCGATCCGGACAAGCTGGTCGACATCATCGCCTCGCTGGAGCCGACCTTCGGCGGCATCAACCTGGAAGACATCAAGGCGCCGGAATGCTTCGTGGTCGAGCGCAAGCTGCGCGAGCGCATGAAGATCCCGGTGTTCCATGACGACCAGCACGGTACGGCGATCATCGTCGGCGCGGCGGTGCTGAACGCCATGGCGATCACCGGCAAGAAGATCGAGGAGGTGAAGCTGGCGACCACGGGCATGGGCGCGGCGGGCGTTTCCTGCGTCAACATGCTGGTGCAGCTGGGCCTGAAGCCGGAGAACATCCTGGCGTTCGACCGCGAGGGCGTGATCCACACCGGTCGTACCGATCTGGACCCGGAAAAGCAGCGTTACGCACGCGACACCGACAAGCGCACCCTGGCCGAGATCGTCGACGGCGCGGATATCTTCCTGGGCCTGTCGGCACCCGGCATCCTCACCGCCGAAATGGTCAAGACCATGGCGCCGGACCCGGTGATCTTCGCACTGGCCAATCCGACCCCGGAAATCATGCCGGAAGTGGCGCGTGCGGCGCGTCCGGACGCGATCATCGGCACCGGCCGTTCGGATTACCCGAACCAGGTCAACAACGTGCTGTGCTTCCCGTACCTGTTCCGCGGTGCGCTGGACGTGGGCGCCACCGCGATCAACGAGGAAATGAAGATCGCCTGCGTGCGCGCCATCGCCGCACTGGCACGCCGCGCCGCGACCGACATGGGCTCGGCCTACGGCGGTGAAACCCCGAGCTTCGGCCGCGAGTACCTGATCCCGCGCCCGTTCGATCGCCGCCTGCTGGTGGAGCTGTCCGCTGCCGTGGCCCAGGCCGCGATGGACTCGGGGGTGGCCGCCCGGCCGATCGCCGACATGGGCGCCTACCGTGACAAGCTGGCCCAGTTCGTCTACCGCACCAGCCTGATGATGAAGCCGGTGTACGACCGTGCACGCACCGACAAGCAGCGCGTGGTCTACGCCGAAGGCGAAGAGGAAGTGGTGCTGCAGGCGGTGCAGAACGTGGTCGATGAAGGGCTCGCACATCCGATCCTGATCGGCCGGCCGGACGTGATCGAAGCGCGCATCGAGCGCCTGGGCCTGCGCCTGAAGGCCGGTGAGCACTTCGAGATCACCAACATCAATGACGATCCGCGCTTCAACGAATACTGGCAGTACTACCACGGGCTGACCGGTCGTCGCGGCGTCACCGTGGCGGCGGCGAAGAACCTGATGCGTTCGCGGCCGACCCTGATCGCCGCGGTGATGGTCGCGCGTGGCGAAGCCGATGCAATGCTGACCGGCATCGTCGGCCGTTTCCACAAGAAGCTGGGTTATGTCCGCAGCGTGCTGCCACTGGAGCCGAAGGTCACCTCGACCTCGGCGATGACCGGCGTCATCAACCAGCAGGGCGTGTTCTTCTTCGTCGACACGCACGTGCAGGAAGATCCCAGTGCCGAGCAGATCTGCGAGGCGACCCTGCAGGCTGCGTACCGCATGAAACTGTTCGGCATCGAACCGAAGGTGGCGCTGCTGTCGCACTCCAATTTCGGCAGCCACGATTCCAAGGACGCGCTGAAGATGCGCCAGGTCCGCGAGCTGCTGCTCAAGCGCAATCCGCGCCTGAACGTGGACGGCGAGATGCAGGGCGATACCGCCTGGGACGAGGCGCTGCGCCAGAAACTGCTGCCGGGTTCCACCCTGCAGGGTCGCGCCAACCTGTTCGTGCTGCCCAATCTGGAAGCGGCCAACATCGCCTACAACCTGGTGCGTGTATTCACCGATGGCGTGGCGATCGGCCCGATCCTGATGGGCGTGAACAAGCCGGTGCACATCCTGACCACCAGCGCGACCTCGCGCCGCATCCTGAACATGACCGCCATCGCTGCGGTCGATGCGCAGATCCGCAAGCAGCTGGAAGCGGAAAAGAAGGCGTAATCCTTCGTCACCGCGATCGGTAGCGCCGGGCCATGCCCGGCGAGCGCGCAGCGCGGCAAATCAGGCATTCCGCCGGGCATGGCCCGGCGCAACCGCTCAGCGCTTGCCGCCTCGTGCCGGTGCCGGCGGCGGGGCATCCGAACGCGGCTTGGCGTACTCGGCCCATAGCGCCGGCAGGCCCTTGCCGGTGTGCTGCTGCCACAGCGCCAGGGTGTACTGGCCGTTGCGCAGGGCCTTGTCCAGCGCCAGCACCAGGCCGGGGTGTCCAGCTTCGGCCCATTTCAGGAAGGCCCCGGTTACCCGGTAGCCGCTTTCCACGCTCTGGCCCTTGCCCACTTTTTCCGGCAGCGCCCAGCCCGCTGCGGCATTGTCCGTGCCGTAGCGGTCGCGGGCGTAGTCGGCGATGCCTTCCACCAGCCAGCCCGGTACCCGCGTGTCGCCGTAGCTCGGGTAGCCCTGCACGATGTGCATCGCCTCGTGGGTCACCAGGTCGATGTCATCGGGGTGCTTCACCAGCCAGCCCGGGTTGATGGTGATGGTGCTCGCCTTGTCCTTCTCGCCCACGTAGGCGACGCCGTCGTAGGCCGGATCGATCACGATGTGCACCTCGGCCGGTGCCGCCGGGTGGAAGTCCGCCCGTTCGCGCAGGTAGGCGGAATAGAACGTATCGACGATGCGCTGGCGTGCCGGTGCGGCCAGCGCACCGGTCGCATCCTGGTAGTGCAACGTGATGCCTTCGCGGGTGAACTGGCCATCCAAGGCCCGGGGCTGCGACGGCTGGGCCAGCGCAATGCCGGGCAGGGTGAATGCAGCAAGTGCAAGGGTCAGCAGGCGAATGCGCATGGGGTCACCGTACAGTGGAGGGGGACAGCAGTTCGATCTCAGCCAGCTGCAGGCGTCCCGGCGCAGTTACGCGCAGGCGGTACTCGGCATAGCGTGAGGGCGAGGCGATGCGGAACGGACGGGTCTGCCGCGCAGCACTGAAGTCTTCGCCACGCCGCTGGTCCAGCGTGGTCCAGCGGTCGTCGCCGTTACGGGCTTCCAGGGTCCATCCGGCCCCCCGGATCGGCCCTTCGCCGCTGGTCAGCGTATACATCGTCGGCGCGCCGTCACCCACGGCGCTCAGCATGAGGGTGGCACCCGCGCCCAGCGGAACGGCCGTGGTCGCATCGTCGTCCAACAGCGCGGGCACGGCGCGGCCATCGGCCAGCGCAGCGCGCGTGCTGCTGCCCAGCAGATCGTGCAGCATCTGCGGTCGCTGGCCCGGTGCGGTCAGCGAACGGGGCACGTCGTCGGCGCCTGTGCCCCAGCGCGAAGGCTGCGGGCCCATCTCGAAGTCCAGCGTCGCGCCCTTGGCGATCACCTCGTGCGGTACCCAGGTCCGGGTCCATGGCGTTCCGTTGATCTTCAGCGACTGGACGTAGACGTTCTCCGCGGAGTTCTGCGGCGCGTTGACGGTCAGCACCGCGCCACCCTGCAGTTCCACCCGGGCGTGCCTGAATGCCGGGGAGCCGATCACGTATTCCGGCGCGCCCATCCGCAGTGGATACAGGCCCAGCGAAGCCAGCACGTACCATGCAGAGGTCTCGCCATTGTCCTCATCGCCCGGATAGCCCTGGCCGATCTCGCTGCCCACGTACAGCCGCGACAGGATCTCGCGCACGTGCTGCTGGGTCTTCCAGGGCTGCCCGGCGTACAGATACATCCACGGGATATGGTGCGCCGGCTGGTTGCTGTGCGCGTACATGCCCATGCGCACGTCGCGCGCTTCGGTCATCTCATGGATGATGCCGCCGTAGGAGCCTGCAAACGCTGCATCGGCGGTCTCCGGCGTGGCAAAGAAGGCATCGAGCTTGGCGGCCAGCCTGTCGCGGCCACCGTACAGCGCGGCCAGGCCCTCGCCATCGTGCGCGGCGGTGAAGGCGAACGTCCAGCCGTTGGATTCGGTGTAGTCGTGGCCCCACACGCGCGGATCGTAGTCCTTGGCGTCCACGCGCCAGCTGCCGTCCGCCTTGCGGCCCTGGAAGAAGCCGGCGGCAGGGTCGAACAGGGTCGCGTAGCCGGCAGCGCGGTAGCGGAAGTAGTCGGCTTCGGTGCTGTAGCGCTCGCGCTGCGCGGCGGTGGTCGCGCGCTTGGCCAGTGCCTCGGCCATGTTGGCGATGCCGAAGTCGTTCAGCGCGCCTTCCATCGTCCATGACATGCCTTCATGCACGTCGGCACTGGCATAGCCGCGGAACGTCGAGCGGTCCATGCCCTTGCGCCCTACATGGCGATCGGGCGGTACCACGGTGGCATTCTTCAGCGCCGCGGCATAGGCCTCGGCGGGATCGAAACCGCCGACGCCCTTCAGCCATGCGTCGGCGAAGGCCACGTCGGAACTGGTGCCGACCATCAGGTCCGCGTAGCCCGGCGATGACCAGCGGGCGATCCAGCCGCCCGCGCGGTACTGCTCGATGAAACCCTGCACGAGCTGGCCGGCGTCCTCCGGCGTGAACAGTGCGTACGCCGGCCACGTCGTGCGGAACGTATCCCAGAAGCCATTGTTGACGAACACCCGGCCATCGCGCACGCCACTGAAGGTGCGACTGTCACTGCCATCGGTGTTGTTCTCGCTGGCGCTGGCCTGGTTGGCGTAACGCCACTCGGGGGCGGCAGCGCTGCCGACGTTTTCGTGGCCGGAGTTGGGATACAGGTACAACCGGTAGAGGCTGGAGTACAGCGTGGTTTTCTGGTCGTCCGTGGCATCGCCGATATCGAAGCGGGCCAGGCGCGCATCCCAGGCATCCTGGGCGCGGCCGGCCACGCTTTCCAGCGTATCCGTGGCGGAAATCTCCAGAGCAAGGTTGTGCCGCGCCTGTTCGAGCGAGATCAGCGAGGTGGCAATGCGCATGGTGACGCGGCGATCGCTGCCGGCATCGAACTTGATGTAGCCGGTCGGGCGGCCGCTGTCGATGCGTCCGCTGCTGCGCCAGGGCCGGTCGAAGCGGGCCACCACGAACATGCGGCCGGCACCGTTGGACAGGCCGCTGCGCGTGTCGGTGTAGCCGGACAGTGTCTGGGTGGCCGCATCCAGTGTCAGCCCGCCGCGTGCGTCCACATTGTCGAACAGCAGGTTGGCATCACCTTCCGCAGGGAAATCGAAGCGGAAGACCGCGGCGTGGTCCGTCGGCGCGATGGAGGCGGCGATGCCGTTGTCGAAGCGCACGTCGTAGCGGTAGGGGCGCGCGTTCTCGTGCGTGCGGTCGAAGGACAGTGCCCGCTTGCTGCGGTCGGCCTCGGGCACACCGCGGCTGGCCGATGGCATCACCTGGAAGGTCTGGCGGTCGCCCATCCAGGGACTGGGCTGGTGACTCAGCGCGAGCGCCTGCAGCTGCGGGCGGTTGTTCGCATCGTTCTGCTCGTTCCAGCGGTACAGCCAGTTCAGTGCACCGGCATCGGTCACCGGGGTCCAGAAGTTGAAGCCGTGCGGCATCGCCGTGGCCGGGAAATTGTTGCCGCGCGAGAACGTGCCGTTGGCCTGCGTACCGCGGGTGGTCAGCACCCAGTCCGAGACCCGCTGCGGCACCTGCCGCGGCTGCGCATCCAGGCGCACGTCATCGATCCAGCCGGACACCGGCGCACCGTCGGCGCTGGCCACTTCCAGCTCGATGGCGACCACCCGGCGGCCGCGCAGCGCAGGCACATCGCCCAGGCGTACGGCCTTGCGCGCCCACTGCTGCGGATACAGCGTTTTCGAATCGCCCTGCGCACGCGCGCCCACGGCGATGCCGTGCTGATCACGCGCGGAGCTGGCCGATACGCGGCTGCCATCGTCCAGGCGCAGGTCCAGCGAGACGTAGGTGGAGGCCACCGTGTCCTTGTCGACGATCTCCGGCAGCACCAGCCAGGACAGGGTGGTGTCGGCGTCGATGGTCAGGTCCGTGCTGAACAGGTCGCGCCGCGCCGCGCCGCCGTCGGCCTGGTAGTGCAGCGCGCGCAGGCCGCTGTAGCCGGCGTTGCGCTTGGCCGCATACGGCGCCGCCGGACCGGTGCCGATCTGCACCTGCAGCGCGCCGCCGGCCTTGGCCGGTGCGGGCTCACCTGCTTCGAACGAGGTCTGCAGGCCCTGTGCCATTGCGGGCAGGGCGGGCGTGGCGCAGGCCAGGGCCAGGGCGAGCGGAAGCAGGGCGCGGCGCGGATCGGACAGGGTCATGCAGGGTCTCCCGGAAGGGCAGGCGGCAGGCAGGACCCGCATCGGCACGTACCACGGCCAGCATCGCGCCCGCCGCCCAAGGGCGGTGGAAAGGAGCGATGCCGGTCCGGTGGGGGCGGGCCATGCGATCGGGTCGTCGGAGTGGCCCCGATCCTGCCTCAGTGCGTTGCCCCTGACAAGGGTAATTAGTTCGATCCAAATACGGGAAAAACGTTTCATTTCAAATTATTGACAGAGTGGATTGGATCGATTTAAAAGTGGCCGGGGTCCATGCGGCGTCCTTCCCGTCCCGATCCCAACCCTTCCATCTGTCCCGGAACACCCTGCATGCCCTGATCCGGGCGGGCGGCCTGCGCTTGCTGCTGCTGCCCGTCACCACCGTCCATCCACGACCCTCCCGTCCGTCCCCCACCGGCAGGACCGTCATCCGTCTCTGGAGAGCGCTTGATGAAACCGAGGTTGCTGTCGTTGTTGATGTCTTCGCTGCTGCTGTCGCCGCTGGCCGTGCAGGCCCAGTCCTCCAACGCAGGGGAGGGCGCCGATCCGCCGCGTACGCGCGACCTGGATGCGGTCACGGTGACCGGGTCGCTCATTCCGCGCGCGCAGGTGGAGGGCCCCTCACCGGTGACGACCATCACCGCCGAGCAGATCCAGGCGCAGGGTTTCACCACGGTGTTCGATGCGCTGCGCTCGCTGCCGGTCTCCAATGGGTCGGTGCAGGATTCCCAGGGAACCGGCTTCTACACTCCGGGCGCCAAGACCATCAGCCTGTTCGGTCTGGACCCCAGCTACACCCTTACCCTCATCAACGGGCGGCCGATCAACAGCTATCCGCTGGCCTACAACGGCAACACCAGCATCGCCGATATTGCCAACATCCCGCTGGGCATGGTCGAACGCATCGATGTGCTCACCGGTGGCCAGTCCTCGGTGTATGGCTCGTCGGCCGTGGCCGGCGTAGTCAACATCGTGCTGAAAGACCGCGTGGAAGGCACCCATCTGCGCTACCGCGTCGGTGGTTACAGCCAGGGCGGCGGTTCCAGCCAGCGCTTCAGCGCCAGCAGTGGACAGACCTTCGGCAACCTCGATATCAGCTACGGGCTGGAATACACCAACCAGAAGGCGATCTACGCCTTCGACCGCAGCCGCATCGACAGCGTCAACGACAACCCGACCGGGCCGCAGGATCCATCGCGCAGCTTCCTGCGCATGCGCCAGGGGCCCAACGCCTACATCGACCCGGGCGCGGCCACCTGCGCGCCGCTGTCGAATCTGTTCGGTGGCAGCACCGTGTACGCGCACCGCGACATTTCCGGCGGTGGCTACTACTGCGGCACCCCCGACAACGTCGGCACCGCGTCGCTGTACAACGCCAGCCAGGACGTCAACGCGACCACCTTCCTGCGCTATCACCTCAGCCCGGATACCGAGTTGTACTCGGACATCCTGTTCGGCTTCAGCCGGCCGACCTACAGCGGTGGCAGCCCGTTCTGGAACAAGACCTTCTACAACCGCACCAGCGGCCAGTACGAGCAGTGGCAGCGCATCTACGCGCCCGAGGAAGTCGGCCTGGATGCCAAGGACCAGCGCGTCTACACGCGATCGCTGAACGTCACCGCCGGCGTGCGTGGCGTGCTGGGCAGCTTCGACTACGACGTCTACGTCAACCGTTCCAGCACCGATGTCACCCGCAAATCCACCGACTTCCTCGCCCGGAACGGCGTGGACGATTACTACCTGGGGCCGATGCTGGGCATGCAGGATGGCTACGAGGTCTACGCACCGGACCTGTCGCGCCTGTACCAGCCGATCACCCGTGACCAGTACGACAGCTTCAGCGGCCTCAACCGTGCTGCATCCAGCGCGTCGCGCACAGCAGTGACGGCACTGCTGACCCATCGTTCGCTGTTCACCCTGCCGGCCGGCGACGTCGGTTTCGCGCTGATCGCCCAGGGCCAGCGCGAGAAGTTCTTCAACCAGTCGGCCGATCCCGATGCCGGTGTGCTGTTCCGCGGGCAGACCGCCGGCACCTCGGCGCAGGGCCAGCGGGATCTGTACGCGCTGGGTGCGGAACTGCAGGTGCCGATCATCGATACCTTCAGCGCCAATCTGTCCGGCCGCTACGACAAGTACGCCCTGCAGGGCGGTGGCGGCAACGGCAAGGCCACCTGGAAGCTTGGCCTGGAATACCGGCCGATCGAATCGCTGCTGCTGCGTGGCAGCTACGCCACTGCGTTCCGTTCGCCGGACATGTTCTATCTGTTCTCCCGCGAGAGCAGCGGCTATACCACCAACACCGACCTCTACCAGTGCCGCCAGGCCGGTTACACCTCCGACAACTTCGATGACTGCGAGCAGTCCGGATTGGCGGTGTTGTCTTCCAGTACCGGCAACCGCGATCTGAAGGACATCACTGCACGCACGTTCACCTATGGTGCGGTGTGGTCGACACTGGACAACGCGCTGACGTTGTCGGTGGACTACAACTCGGTGGTGATCGAGAACGAAGTGCGCATCCTCGGCACCGACAGCATCCTTGACACCGAGGCCAACTGCCGGCTGGGCGTATCGGAGAACGGGCAGACCCGCTTCGACATCACCTCGCCCACCTGCCAGCAGGTCCTGGGCCAGGTGCAGCGCAAGCCGGCCACCGATCCGCTCAACCCCAACGGTGTGGACAAGGTGTTCTCCTACCCGATCAACATCGCCAGCCAACGCCAGACCGGTGTGCAGGCAGCGCTGGACTATCGCTGGGGTACGTCGTCGGTGGGAGATTTCACGGTCAATGCGGGCTACTACCGCCCGCTCAAGCACACCACCCAGGACAAGGAAGGCGATCCGGTCTACGACCAGTTGTGCTGCGGCAATTCCAATGAACTGCAGTACCGGGCCACGCTGGGCGTGAACTGGAAGCGCGGGCCGTTCAGCGCCAGCGCGTTCGGCGTGCGCAACGCACCCACCTGGGACAGCCGTGGCGAGCAGCGCAACATCGGCCCATGGACCACCTGGAACGCCACGGTCGGCTACCGCATCAATGACCTGGCCAGCCTGCTGCTGACGGTCAACAACCTGACCGACGAGATGCCGCCGATCGACCGCAGCAACGGCAACTGGCCGTACTACGACCAGGGCATCTACAACGCCTATGGCCGCTCGGCCTTCCTGGAGCTGTCGCTGGACTTCCAGTAGGCCGGGCGCTGGCAGGTCCCGGCTGTCAGGGGGCGGGGGCCAGGAAAGGACAGGGGCGGCCGGGTCGCCGCCCCAGGTGCTAGAATCGCAGGCCTCGCAATCCGTTCATCGACATCCGCCATGAGCCATACCGCCACCGCGCCCGCCAACGCCGAGAAGCGCTACACCGTGCACCGCAGCGACCTGCCGCTGAGCTGCCCGACCCCGGAGATGGCGCTGTGGAACTCGCATCCGCGGGTCTACCTGGCGATCGAAGACGAACCCAACGGTGAAGCGCAGTGCCCGTACTGCGGTTCCGTGTTCGTACTGGCTGACTGAACGGCCTTCACCGATGCGTCGACTGACCGTGGTGCAGTTGCTGCCGGCGCTGCACTCCGGCGGCGTCGAGCGCTCGACCCTGGAAATCGCGTCGGCACTGGTGGCAGCCGGCCATCGCGCGCTGGTGGTGTCTGCCGGTGGCCGCCTCGTTGAACCGCTGCTGGCCAGCGGTGCCGAGCATCTCACCCTCGATATCGGCCGCAAGTCGCTGCTGACCCTGCGTCATCTGCCGACCCTGCGTCGCCTGTTCGCCGAGGTCGGCGCCGATATCGTGCACGCCCGCTCGCGCCTGCCCGCGTGGCTGGGGCTGTATGCGATCCGGGCGATGCCGCAGGCGCAGCGGCCGCACTGGGTAACCACCGTGCACGGGCTGAACTCGCCCAGCCGCTACAGCGCGGTGATGACCAGCGGCGAGCGCGTGATCTGTGTCTCCAACAGCGTGCGCGAATACGTGCAGCGCCACTATCCGACCGTGCCGGAGGACCACCTGCGGGTGATCCCGCGTGGTGTCGATGTCAGTCAGTTCCCGCGGGTGGCGCGCGGTGATCGCCGGCCGCGCCTGTCGCTGGTGGCGGACTACCCGTGGCTGGCCGGGGTGGACGGGCCGCTGCTGCTGCTGCCGGGCCGTGGCACGCGCCTGAAGGGGCACGCGCACGCGCTGCAGCTGCTGGCCGACGTCCGCGCTGCCGGCGTGCCGGCGCAGCTGTGGATGCTGGGCACCGACGAGCCGGGGCGCGAAGCCTATGTGGCCGACCTGCGCCGCCAGGCCGCCACGCTCGGCATCGCAGACGCGGTCCACATCAGCACGCCGACCGCCCGCATTGCCCAGGCCTATGCCGCCAGCGATCTGGTGCTGCAGCTGTCCGACAAGCCCGAAGCCTTCGGCCGTACCGTGGTGGAAGCACTGTCGGTGGGCCGACCGGTGCTCGGCTGGAACCACGGTGGGGTGGGCGAACTGCTGCAGCAGCTCCAGCCCACCGGTGCGGTGCCGCTGGGAGATGCGCAGGCACTGGGTGAACGTGCGCTGGCCCTTCTGGCGCAGCCGCCATCGTTGCCGGGCCGTATCCCGTTTACCCTGCAGGCCATGCAGCGCGATACCCTCCGTCTCTATGCCGACCTCGCAGGCTGACACCGCAGCCGTCCTGCGCGATGAACGCGCCGGGCGCTGGGCGCCCTGGTGGGTGCTTGCCTACGTGGCGTTGTGGCCGCTGCCAGGCATCGCCGAGACCGTCCTGGGCCTGGGTGCAATCTATGCCGCAGTGCGCATGGTCATCCGCCGCCTGCAGCGCCGGCCGCATCTGCTGAGCCCGGCGGCCTGGGCGCTGACCTCGATCCTGTTCCTCGGCTACTGGTTGCCGCAGGCATTTTCCGCATTCGATGCGATCGACCCGTCGGCCTCGTGGACCAAGGCAGCAGCAGGCCTGCGCTACCTGCCCTTCATGTGGCTGGTAGCGATCGCGGTGGCCACGCCGGAGCGGCGCAGACTCACCCTGGGTGGACTGGCGGTGATCACCGGCGCCTGGACGCTGGATGCGCTGGTACAGGCGGTGGCCGGCACCAGCCCATGGTTCTGGTCGCTGGAGCAGCTCAAACTGGCAATCAGCGGGCGTGCGCTGTGCCCGGCCGATGAAGCGGCGTTGGCCGACCGGCTCAGTGGCGTACTGGGCCCGTGCAACCTGAAATTCGGCCAGGTGCTGGCCAGCCTGTCGCCGTTCCTGCTGCTGCCGCTGGCGCGCCGCTTCGGTGCTGCCGGCTGGCTGCTGGCCGCTGCGGCCCTCGGCAGTGTGTTGCTGCTGGCCGGCTCACGCGCCTCGTGGATCACCTTCGCGCTCGTGCTGGCCTACAGCGGCATGCGCCAGTTCGGCTGGAAGCGGCTGGCGCTGTTGGCGATGGTCGGGGTCCTGGGGGCCGGAGCCCTGGTTGCCAGCGTGCCGCAGCTGCGCGAGCGCGTGCTGCGCACGACGATGGCCTGGGAGGGGGGCGAGACGGGCGTCGACCAGGCGTTGTCCGGGCGTGCGCGGATCTGGAGCGCAGCGGCCTGCATGATCGAAGCACATCCGATCAACGGTGTCGGCGCGCGTGGCTTCCGCGATGCGTATCCCGCCTGCGTCGCAGGGGAGGGAACCGCGGTGTGGGGCGCGGAACCGGCCCTGCACGCGCACCAGATCGTGCTGGAGATCCTGGCCGAGACCGGCGTGCTGGGCCTGCTGTTGTGGCTGGCCGCCGTGGCACAGGCCTGGCGGGCGTGGCGCTTCGCACCGCCTGCGGCCCGCGAGCGGGCGCGGCCGGCGATGCTGGCGCTGGCGGTCACCGTGTTCCCGCTCAACACCCACCTGGCGTTCTACTCTGCGTTCTGGGGTGGGCTGACCGTGCTG
This sequence comes from Stenotrophomonas sp. GD04145, assembly GCF_029835135.1. NCBI lineage: Bacteria > Pseudomonadati > Pseudomonadota > Gammaproteobacteria > Lysobacterales > Lysobacteraceae > Stenotrophomonas > Stenotrophomonas sp. GD04145. The sequence goes on from NZ_JAODZG010000017.1 coordinate 53,525, forward strand.
CTGGCGGCGCTGTTTGCCGGCAGCCTGCTGGCGCGTGACGTGGATGAGCCCTCACGCGCGATGGAGACGGGCAGGTAATCCGGGCGGATCGAGGCGTGCCTGGGTCTACTTGTAGAAGTCGCTGCGCCCGCCGGGCTGGCGCTTGAAGCGGCGATGGATCCACAGGTACTGGTCAGGGGCTTCGCGCACCATCTCTTCGATCGCCTGGTTGACGCGCGCGGTATCGGCTTCCACATCCTCGCTCGGGAAGTTCTCCAGCGGCGCGCCGATCTTCAGGAAGTACTTCCCGCCTTCGCGGCGGTGGAAGTACGGAATGACTGCGCAACCGGTCATCCGCGCCAGCTGGTGGGTGGCGGTGATGGTGGCGGCGGTGTGGCCGAAGAACGGAACGAACACGGTGTCCTTGCCACGCATGTCCTGGTCGGGGGCATACCAGAGGAAGCCGCCCTTCTTCAGGTGGCGCACGGTGGCGCGGATGTCCTCGTTGGCGAACATCGCCTTGGCATAGCGCAGGCGGCCGAACTTCACCGCCCACTCGTACACTGGATTCTTGTGTTTGCGGTACATGCCGGACAGGTCGACGTAGTCGCACAGCAGGCGGCCGCACATCTCCAGGGTCATGAAGTGCCCGGACACCAGCAGCACGCCGCGACCCTCGGCCTGCATCTGCCGCAGGTGCTCCAGCCCTTCGATCTGCACCTGCGGGCGGATGCTGTCGATGCTGCCCCACCAGGCACGGATGCACTCGAACACGCCCACGCCCAGGGCATCGAAGCTGTCGCGAACCAACCGCTTGCGCCAGGCATCGTCCTTTTCCGGGAAACACAGTGCGAGATTGACCTCGGCTGCACGGCGACGGCTTCCGGCCAGGCGCCAGGCGATCGACCCCACCCCGCGACCGAGGGCGCGCTGCAGCATCCACGGCAGGCGGGCGATGGCGAAAGCGCCGTACATGGCGGCGAACATCGGCCAGTTGCGGGGATCGCGCAGTGACGGGCGGACGGCAGTGGAGGCATCGGACATGGCGCCATTCTAGCAATCCGGTTGCGTGTCTTTCCCGGGGGTGTCCCGTATCCTTGCCGCATGCGCAAAGACCCTGTCGAATGGATCCTGCGCGGCCTGTATTCGGTCGTGCTCTACATCCTGCTGCCGATCACCGTGTACCACCTGGTCTGGCGCGGCTTCCGGGTCCGTGAGTATTTCCGCCGCTGGGACGAGCGCTACGCCTCCTATCCCCAGCCCAGCGGCCAGCCACGGGTCTGGCTGCATGCGGTCTCGGTGGGCGAGGTCAACGCCGCCGCGCCGCTGGTCAACGCCCTGCGCCAGCAGCGCCCGGATATCCGCTGGGTCATCACCACCATCACCCCCACCGGCTCCGAGCGCGTGCGCGCGCTGTGGGGCGATGCGCTGGACCACGTCTACCTGCCGTATGACGTGCCCGGCAGCGTCAACCGTTTCCTCGGCCACTTCCAGCCCAGCCTGGCGCTGATCCTGGAAACCGAGCTGTGGCCGAACATGCTGTTCGGCTGCCGTGACCGCGACATTCCGGTCTACATCCTCAATGCCCGCCTGTCGGCCCGTTCGCTGCGTGGCTACCGGCTGCTGGCCGCGCTGATCCGCCGCGCGCTGCGCACGGTGACGTGCGTGGCAGCCCAGTCGCAGGACGACGCAGAGCGCTTCGTGCAGCTGGGGGCGGCGCCTGACCAGGTGCAGGCACTGGGCAACCTCAAATTCGACATCGCCACGCCGGACGTGCAGGCCTTCATCGAACAGTTCCACGCACGGGTGCCGGACACGCGACCGGTCTGGATCGCGGCCAGTACCCATGATGGCGAAGAGCAGGCGGTGATCGAACTGCACCGGCGCCTGCGCCAGCACCATCCGGACCTGCTGCTGCTGTGGGCACCCCGGCATCCCGAGCGCTTCCCGAAGGTGGAGGCGCTGGCGCGCGAGCAGGGCTGGAACGTGGCGACCCGCCGTGCGCAGCAGTGGCCGTCCGCCGATACCGACGCCTTCATCATCGACACCCTCGGTGAACTGATGCCGTTCTATGGCTGTGCGCAGGTCGCCTTCGTCGGCGGCAGCCTGCAGCCGATCGGTGGCCACAACCTGCTGGAGCCGGCGGCGATGGGTACTGCCGCGGTGACCGGTCCGCACCTGCACAATTTCTCGGAGATCTCGCGGCGCATGCGCGAGGCCGGTGCGCTGTTGATCGGCGAAGACGTGCAGGCGGTCGGCGGTCTGCTGCAGCACCTGCTGGAGGATCCGCAGGCCCGCGAGGACATGGCGCACGCTGGATGCACGCTGGTCAGCAATGGGCGCGGCGCGCTGCAGCGGACGCTGGCGCTGGTGGCCCCGCACCTGCCACCGCCCCGCGGCTGAGCCGCACGCGGCGCGCTCGCCGCCGTACTGTCGCGATCAACTGGATTAAGCCTGCTTGACGGCCATTGTTCTGTCGCCGCAGGACCGATTGCCGACGCCGCAACGTGCCTCGGATCACACCTCGCGGCATGCAGATGCAAATTGACTATCGATTGCCAACACAGGCTGCCAGCCTGATGTCGACCGTGCTTGGACGGCATCAAGGGAGCTTGAGATGAGCGGCAGCGATGGCCATCGGCTTGGAATGGATCATCTGGGCGTGATCCTGATGACGTTGCTGCTCGGTGGCAGTGTCATCGCACGGGTCGGTCAGTACACGGCGGCGCAGGCGGGGCCGGCCGTCGTTCTCAGTCTGCTGCTCGCAGCCCTCGGTGCGGCGCTGGTGCTGGCACGCCTGTACAGGGTGGTGACGCAGGCGGATATGGCCGATGGCCTGCATGGCCTGCTGGTGGCCGGCTGGGGGCGGTCGATTGCCCGCGTACTGTGCCTGGCGTTGTTGCTGGAGTGCACGGCGACGCTGGCGGGTGCGGCGCAGTCCGGGGCTGGCCATCTGCATGCGGCACTGGCGGCGGCGAGCGCATCCAGCGCCGGTACGCTGCCGGTGCAGGTGACGGCCGCTGCAGGCCTGCTGCTGTTGGGAGCCACCGCGCTGATGCGACCGGCGCGGACGGTGCTGCTGGTGTGTGCGCTGTTGACCGTGAAGATCGGCATCGGCGTGCTGCTGCTGGCGCTGGCGGCCCGGTATGTGCACTACGCGCACTGGATCCCATGGGTTCCCCCCGCCACTGCACCGTATCGCTTCGGCCTGGGAGGCGTGCTCGCTGCGGCTGTGCCGCTGCTGGGCATCTTTGCCAGCGCCGGCCTGGCACTGGGTGTTCCCGGGGTGCCTGTTGGCGGGCTGGCGCGACGCCCACTGACGATGCTCATGGTGCTCGTCGCGGCGACGCTGATGCTGATCGCACTGGCCGCACTGCAGGCGGGCCTGGTCGACTATCCAGCGCTGGCCAGCAGCCGGCCCTTGACGGTTGCGCTGCGAAGCCATCCCCAGTTGTCCTGGATGTTGCCGTGGCTGCCGCTGGCAGGCTATGCAGGGTTGGCGGCGCTGCAGCTGGTGCTGCTGATGCTGGCGACGCGGCTGGCGCTGCCGCTGTGGCCGCTTGGAAACGAGGGCGACCCACCGGCGGCGTGCGTGGCGACCGTGGCGATCATCCTGTTGGCGACCCTGCTGGCGCTGTGGCTGCCGGCCGGCGTCTTGCCGACGATGCCGGGGCCGGTGGGACTGCTGGTGGTGGCCGCCGTGTGCCTGGGAGGACTTCAGCGGCGCAGCGAGGTGACGCGCTCGCCTGCCGACGCCGTGCTGGGCATGGCGGCAGCAGCGTTGTGCCTGCTGCCGCTCCTGCGCTAGATCACATCGCAGCTGCACAAACAGAAAAGCCACCCGGTCGGGTGGCTTTCCGTCAACGCGGGTGACGACTTACTGCGTGGTCGTGGCGGGATTGCCCGCGTCCTGGGTCAGCAGGCGATTGATGTCCTGCAGTTCGGCCACGTCCAGCGCGCCCAGCGACTGGCTCAGCAGCAGGCGGTTCTGCAGGAAGGTGTAGCGGGCCTGCGCGTAGTCCAGCTGTGCCGAGAACAGGATGCGCTGGTTCTGGATCACGTCCAGCACCGTGCGGGTACCCACTTCCAGGCCGACCTGCGAGGCGTCGTACGCGCTCTGTGCCGAGACGACGGCCAGGCGGCGTGCTTCCACCTCGCTGATGCCCTGCACCAGGGTCTGGTAGGCATTGCGGGTGTTGCGATCCAGCGCGCGCTTCTGCTGCTCGTAGCCATCCTGGGCGATGTCACGCTGGGCCAGCGCCTGGCGCACGCCGGACTGGGTGGCGCCGCCGGCGAAGATCGGCACGCTGAGGGTCAGGCCGATGCTGTTGGTGCGCGCATCCGGGGACAGCGAACCCGAACCGGTGCTGTCGCCCCAGGTCGCGGTCTTGCCCCAGCTGCCGCCCAGCGACAGCGTCGGGTAGTGAGCGCCACGGGCGGCCTGCACGCCGGCCTCGGCCGCGCTGACCTTCAGCTCCTGCGCCTTCAGCGAGGGGTTCTGGCTGGTCGCCTGCTGCACCAGTTCATCGATGTTGCCGCGGTTGGCCGGCACTTCGGGACGGAAGTCGGCCGGCAGCCCCTTGAGGTTCAGCACCGGCTGGCCGGTAAGTTCGGTCAGCGCCTGGTAGTTATCGGCCAGGGTGTTCTGCGCGACGATGGTGTTGGCGCGCGCCTGGTCATACTGCGCGCGCGCTTCGTGCACGTCGGTGATCGGCGCCAGGCCCACTTCCAGGCGCTTGTCGGCGAAGTCGAACTGCTTCTTCGCGGCCGCTTCGTTGGTCTGTGCGGCATTCAGCGATTCGATCGCCACCAGCACGTTGAAGTAGGCCGCCGAGGTGCGGACGATCAGGCTGTCGTTGGCCGAATCCAGGGTGAAGTCAGCCGCCTTGCTCAGTTCGCGCTGCGAGCGCAGGTTGTTGATCTGCGTCCAGTTGAACAGGGTCTGCGAACCGTCGATCGTGTAGTTGCGGCGCTTGCTGCTGACCGTGCCGGTATTGGCATCGGCGTTGGCTTCGCTGCGTGTGCGGTTCAGCGTGGCCTGGCCGTTGATCTGCGGAAGCAGGGCAGCGCGCGCCTGCACGGCGCCTTCCTTGTCGTACAGCCGGGTGGATTCGGCGGCCGACAGCTGCGGATCGCCATTGCGCGCCATCTCGTAGACCTGCAACAGGTCAGCGGCATGGGCAGACAACGGCAGCAGGGCAGTGGCCAGCGCAACAGCGAGGGATCGGCGGATCATTGCGGCTTCCTTGGACTCAGAGGTGGAACTGGGGTGCCGGGGCGGCACCGCGCAGGTAATCGATATCGGTCTCGAACAGGGATTCGGTGCTGCCATCGGCCTTGATCAGAAGCGCTTCCATCGCCGGCGAACGGCCCTGGATCACGAACAGGCGACCACCCGGACGCAGCCACGAGGCGAACTGTGACGGCACCACGTTGACGGCACCAGTGACACAGATCACGTCAAAGCGACGTTCGGTCTGCCACGCCAGCGCGTCAGCCACTTCCACACGGACGTTGGTACCCAGGCCGGAGGCATCCAGCCGCGCACGCGCGGCGGTCGCCAGTTCCGGATCGATCTCCAGGCTCAGCACGTCGCGCGCCAGCGCGCCGATGCAGGCGGCCAGGAAGCCGCTGCCCGTGCCGATCTCCAGCACTTCGTCACCCGGTTGCAGGTCCAGCGCCTGCAGGGTACGGCCCTCGATGACGGGCTTCATCATCTTCTGGCCATTGCCGATCGGCAGTTCAACATCGGCGTAGGCCAGTGCCCGGTGCGCGTCGGCGACAAAGGCCTCGCGCGGCAGGCGGGCCAGGACGTCGAGCACCTTGATGTCCAGCACGTCCCAGGGACGGATCTGCTGTTCCACCATCAGTTCGCGGGCGTGGGCGTAATCAATCGTCATGAGGTTCAAATCCAGCGCAGTGGGCCGGCCATTTTACCGGTGCCGGAGGCCGGCGGCGCGCCCAGAGCATCCGCTGCCGGGGGGCCGGGGTCGCAGTGCCGGAAGTCATCGCGACCACCGGTTCGTTCAGCTTTGCCGTTTCAGCCGGTTCCGGCTCCTCCGGGCGCATAGGCGCGCAGGAAGAAGTCGACGCTGGCCGCCACGTGGGTGACAGGATCGATCTCCACCGATGACAGTGGCATGCCGCACATCATATGCATGTGCACTTCACCCTTGACCAGGGTCAGGAACTGCTGCCCGGCCAGGTGATGGTCGGGAATCTGCAGCTCGCCCCGCTCGCTGCGCGAGCGCAGGAAGTCGGCCAGCGCCTCGCAGGTGCGCTCGGGCCCGGCCTGCCAGAACAGCTCACGCAGGCGTTCGTCGGTCTCCGGGGCCATCATCACCCGTTGGATCGAGATCGCCGCGTCGGAGGTGATCAGCTTGAAGAAGGCCAGGCCGATCCCGATCAGCTGGTCTCGCAGTGGCCCTTCGGCGTCGGCCACGAACAGCGCATCCGGCAGCATCTCGATGCATTTGGACTGCACGGCCTCGGAGAACAGGGTCTCCTTGTCGCCGAAATGGCTGTACACCGTCAGCTTCGACACGCCCGCCTGGGCAGCGATGCTGTCCATGCTCACACCGGTATAGCCCTGTTCGATGAACAGGGTCTTGGCCGCCTCGAGGATCGCCGCGCGCTTGCCAAGATCCTTGGGACGCCCGGGTCCGGCGGCCTTGGCAGCAGGCTTGGCCGACGGCTTGCGGGAAGTGGAAGAACTCATTGCGGTAATACTAGACCAAGCGGTTCGATATTTATACTATACCGGCCAGTTTACTAAATTGGGCCGGACGTTGCGGCTCCCCTGCTGAACTCAGTGTTGTCAGGACGTTGACCGATGAAGATCGTGCGCTGGATGGGCGGTATCGTGTGGGTGGCTGCGCTGGCAGCCTGTTCGGGACAGGAGCAGGCGCCACCGGCGGCCGTGCCGGTGCTGGTGGTGCATCCCGGCGAGCAGGTCGGGCAGGCGCCGGCGGCGTTTCCCGGTACGGTCCGGGCACGCCAGGAGAGCCCGCTGTCGTTCCGCGTCGGCGGCAACCTGGTCAAGCGCCACGTGGACGCCGGCCAACGGGTGAAGAAGGGGGACGTGCTGGCCGAGCTGGATGTCGCCGACTTCGCCCTGCAGGCGCGTGCCTCGCAGGCGCAGCTGGCTGCGGCCGAAGCCGATCTGGTACGTGCCCGCGACGATCTCAAGCGCTACCAGGTGCTGGCCGACCAGCAGTTGGTCAGTCGCTCGCAGCTGGATCAGCAGTCTGCCGCGTTCAAGGCCGCGCAGGGCCAGGCCAACGCGGCCCGGGCTAACCTGGACGTGCTGCGCAACCAGGCCGGCTACGCCCAGCTGCGTGCGCCGGCCGATGGTGTGATCGCCAGCCGTGAGGCGGAAGCCGGGCAGGTGGTGGCCGCGGGCCAGACCATCTTCAACCTGGCCGCAGACGGTGGCCGCGAAGTGCTGATCGACCTGCCGGAAGCCACCATCCGCGACTACGCGGTAGGCCAGCCGGTGGAAGTGGAGTTGTGGAACCGCCCGGGGCAGCGCCTGCCCGGCACGATCCGCGAGATCGCCGCCGCCGCCGATCCGCAGGCGCGGACCTACGCAACCCGGGTCAGCCTGCCCGCCGATGCACTGGCCGATGTCGAGCTGGGGCAGAGCGCGCGCGTGTTCAGCAGCGCCGGCCGCCACGGCACCCTGCAGCTGCCGATGGCCGCTCTCCAGCGCGGTGCAGGTGGCGCAACCAGTGTGTGGGTGGTGGACCCGGCCAGCAGCACGTTGAAATCGGTCACCGTCAGCACCGGCGCCTATGGCATCGACGCCGTGCCGGTGCTGTCCGGCGTGGACGCCGACGACTGGGTGGTGGCTGCGGGCGGCCATCTGCTGCGATCCGGCCAGCAGGTCGTCGCGGTGGACCGGCAGAATCGCCCGGTGCTGAAGCCCGCAGCGCCGGCTGCCGCACCGAAGGCGAAGGAGTAAGCCTGTGCGCCGTTTCAATCTATCCGAATGGGCGCTGGGCAACCGCGCGCTGGTGCTGTTCGCCATGCTCGCCTTCGCCCTCATCGGCGCCTGGTCGTACAAGCATCTGGGCCAGTCCGAGGATCCGCCGTTCACCTTCAAGGTGATGGTGGTACGCACGATGTGGCCGGGCGCGACCGCCGAGCAGGTCTCGCGCCAGGTGACCGAGCCGATCGAGAAGGCGCTGCTCAACACCGGGCAGTACGAGTTCATCCGCTCCTACTCGCGCCCGGGCGAGTCGCAGGTGATCTTCGCGGCCAAGGACAGCCTGCGTTCCAAGGCCATTCCGGACCTGTGGTACCAGGTGCGCAAACGCGTGGGCGACATCAAGCCGAACCTGCCGCGCGAAATCGTCGGTCCGTTCTTCAACGATGAGTTCGGCGACACCTTCGGCAACATCTACGCGCTGACCGGGCAGGGCTTCGACTACGCCGTGATGCGTGACTACGCCGATCGCATCCAGCTGGAACTGCAGCGGGTGCCGGACGTGGGCAAGATCGAGCTGCAGGGCCTGCAGGACGAGAAGGTCTGGATCGAGCTGTCCAACACCAAGCTGGCCACGCTGGGCGTGTCGCTGCAGCAGGTGCAGCAGGCGCTGGCCGACCAGAACGCGATCAGCGCCACCAGCTTCTTCGAGACCCCGACCGATCGCGTGCAGCTGCGCGTGACCGGCCAGTTCCAGAGCATCGATGACATCCGTCGCTTCCCGATCCAGGCCGGCGACCGCACGGTGCACCTGGGCGATATCGCCGAGATCAAGCGCGGCTTCGCCGATCCGGCGTCGCCGAAGATGCGCTTCATGGGTGAGGATGCGATCGGCATTGCGGTCGCGATGAAGGACGGTGGCGACATCCTGAAGCTGGGCTCCACGCTGGATGCCGAGTTCGAGCGCCTGCAGAAGACGCTGCCGGCGGGCATGCACCTGCGCAAGGTCTCCGACCAGCCGCATGCGGTGGAAGAGTCGGTGGGTGAGTTCGTGCAGGTGCTGACCGAAGCGGTGGTGATCGTGCTGCTGGTGAGCTTCTTCTCGCTGGGCCTGCGCACGGGCCTGGTGGTGGGCGTGACCATTCCGCTGGTGCTGGCGATGACCTTCTTCGTCATGCATTACTTCGATATCGGCCTGCACAAGATCTCGCTGGGCGCGCTGGTGCTGGCGCTGGGCCTGCTGGTGGACGATGCGATCATCGCGGTGGAGATGATGGCCACCAAGATGGAACAGGGCTACGACCGCCTGCGCGCGGCCAGCTTCGCCTGGGAATCCACGGCGTTCCCGATGCTCACCGGTACGCTGATCACGGCGGCAGGTTTCCTGCCGATCGCCACGGCGGCGTCAAGCACCGGTGAGTACACCCGCTCGCTGTTCCAGGTGGTGACCATCGCACTGGTGGTGTCATGGATTGCGGCGGTGCTGTTCATTCCATACCTGGGTGACAAGATGCTGCCGGATCTGTTCAATCCGCAGCTGCCCAAGCCGGACAGCCTGGCCGGTCGCTGGCGTGCGAAGCGCCTGGCCTGGGCCGATCGCCATCCGGCGCTGCTGCGCTGGGTCGCACCGAAGGAGCATGCACACGACCACGATCCGTACCAGCGGCCGTTCTACACGCGTTTCCGCCGTTTCCTGGACATGTGCCTGCGCCACCGCTGGTGGGTGATCGCAGCAACGGTGGCCCTGTTCGTGTTCTCGTTGCTGATGTTCCGCTTCGTGCCGCAGCAGTTCTTTCCGGATTCGACCCGCCCGGAACTGATGGTGGATATCGAACTGGCTGAAGGCGCGTCGCTGCAGGCCACGCAGGCGCAGGCCAGCAAGCTGGAAAAGCTGCTGAAGGGCCGTGAGGGCATCGCCAACTACGTGGCCTATGTGGGTACCGGTTCGCCGCGCTTCTACCTGCCGCTGGACCAGCAGCTGCCGGCGACCAACTTCTCGCAGTTCGTGGTGCTCACCGAAGACGCCAAGGCGCGCGAGGCCACGCGCGATTGGCTGCTGAAGGACGTGATCCCGCAGTTCCCGGATGTGCAGATGCGCGTGACACGGCTGGAGAACGGTCCGCCGGTGGGCTACCCGGTGCAGCTGCGGATCTCCGGCGAGCACATCGAGCAGGTGCAGGCGATCGCACGCCAGGTACAGGACAAGGTGCGGGAGAACCCGCATGTGATGAACGTGAACCTGGACTGGAGCGAGCCGAGCAAGGTCGTGCGGCTGGTGCTGGACCAGGACCGTGCGCGCGCGCTGGGCGTGAGCAGCGCGCAGGTGAGCCAGATGCTGGGCACTTCGCTGTCGGGCATGAGCGTGAGCACCTATCGCGAGGGCAACCGCCTGATCGAGATGCTGCTGCGGGGTCCGGAGAACGAGCGCGTGCAGCTGGGCATGCTGGGCAGCCTGGCCATTCCCACAGCCAATGGCACGTCGGTGACGCTCTCGCAGGTGGCGCGCCTGGAGTACGTGTTCGAGGACGGCATCATCTGGCATCGCAACCGCCTGCCGACCGTGACCGTGCGTGCCGATATCAGTGACGGCAGCCAGGCGCTGGACGTGGTGCAGCAGATCCTGCCGACGCTGGATGGCATCCGCGCTGCACTGCCGAGCGGTTACCTGCTGGAAACCGGCGGAACGGTGGAGGATTCGGCACGTGGCCAGGACTCGATCAAGGCAGGCATGCCGTTGTTCCTGATCGTGGTCGCAACGCTGCTGATGCTGCAGCTGCGCAGCTTCTCGCGTGCCGCGATGGTGCTGGTGACGGCGCCGCTGGGCATCATCGGCGCGACCTTGTTCCTGCTGCTGTTCCGTGCACCGTTCGGGTTCGTGGCGCTGCTGGGCACGATCGCGCTGGCCGGCATGATCATGCGCAACTCGGTGATCCTGATCGACCAGATCCAGCAGGACATCGATGCCGGGCATGATCGCTGGCATGCGATCATCGACGCGACGGTACGGCGTTTCCGCCCGATCGTGCTGACCGCCCTGGCGGCGGTGCTGGCGATGATTCCGCTGTCGCGCAGCGCGTTCTATGGCTCGATGGCGATCTCGATCATGGGCGGGTTGATCGTGGGTACCGTGCTGACCCTGGTGTTCCTGCCGGCGCTGTATGCGGCGTGGTTCCGGGTGAAGCCGGATGAATCCGGGGCGTAATGCCCCGGGTTCCAGGGCCGCCGCCTCTGGCAGGTGCCAACCCTGGTTGGCACGGCGCTTTGCATCCACGCATGCTCGCGGGATCTGCTTTCTGTAGAGCCGAGCCATGCTCGGCTGCTCTTCGCGCGATGATGGGGTGAGTCGAGCATGGCGTGGATCTACTGCAGTTGCAGGCCGCTCCGCAGCAGTGGCACCAGCCACTCCAGGAATACGTGCACGCGCTGTGCCCGATGCTGCCGATGCGGTTGCAGCAGGGTCACCGGCAACGGTTGTGCGACGTGCCGTGGCATCACTTCCACCAACGTGCCGGACTGCAGCTCGTCCTGCACGTCATAGCGCGGAATCTGCAGCAGTCCCAGTCCGGCCACGCAGCAGGCGATCGAGGCTTCGGCGCTGTTCACCCGCACCCAACCCTGCATGGGCAGCGTGCGCAGCTGGGTTCCGTCCTGCCATTCCCACGGTTCCACCCGCGCGGTCGTCGGCGAGGCGTAGTTCACCGCCCGGTGCTGCTGCAGGTCCGCCGGTTGCTGCGGGACGCCGTACGCGCGCAGGTAGGACGGCGCAGCCACGTTGACGAAGTCCAGCGTGCCCAGCGTGCGCGAAACCAGGCTGGAATCGCCCAGCTGGCCGACCCTCAACACCGCATCGCAGCCTTCCTCGATCAGGTTCACTGCGCGGTCGGTCATGCCCAGATCCACCTCCACCTGCGGGTAACGGGCGAAGAAGTCAGGCAGCGCCGGCGCCACGATGCGCCTGCCGATGCGGCTGGGTACGTCGATCCTCAGCAGGCCGACCGGCTGCGCGTCCTCCTGGCGGAACAGCGATTCGGCATCTTCGACCTCGGCGATCAGGCGCAGGCAGCGGGCGTGGAACACATCGCCATCGTGGGTGGTGGAGACGCGTCGCGTCGAGCGTTGCAACAGGCGCGTACCCAGCCGCTGCTCCAGTTCGGCGACCGCCGCCGATACCGTGGAACGGGGCAGTCCGAGCTGGTCGGCGGCGCGGGTGAAGCTGGCGCACTCCACCACCCGGCTGAAGATGCGGAAGCGGTCGATCCGATCCATTGTTCGCTCGATCTGGAAAGTTAAGTCAATGTTGCGGGCTTTATCCGCATTTTCCGCACGATATCGTCATCGGGGCAGGGTTGCCATCCCGGACAGCCCCACTCCGAGACCGAAGCCATGACCGACCACTCCCTCAAGGGCAAGACCGTGCTGATCGCAGGCGGTGCCAAGAACCTCGGTGGCCTGCTCGCCCGCGATTTCGCCGCCCACGGCGCCGGGGCCATCGTCATCCATTACAACAGCGATGCCAGCCAGGCCGACGCCGAAGCGACCGTCGCGGCGGTCCAGGCTGCGGGCAGCAAGGCCGTGGCCCTGCAGGGTGACCTGACCTCCGCTGCCGCCATGGAGCGCCTGTTCGCCGACGCTGTCGCAGCCGTCGGCCGTCCCGATGTCGCCATCAATACCGTCGGCAAGGTCCTGAAGAAGCCGCTGCTGGAGATCAGCGAAGCCGAGTACGACGAGATGAGCGCGGTGAATGCCAAGGCGGCGTTCTTCTTCCTCAAGGAGGCCGGCCGTCACGTCAATGATGGTGGCCGCATCTGCACCCTGGTGACGTCGCTGCTGGGCGCCTACACGCCGTTCTACTCCAGCTATGCAGGTACCAAGGCGCCGGTGGAGCACTTCACCCGCGCGGCATCGAAGGAGTTCGGCGAGCGGGGCATCTCGGTGACCGCGATCGGTCCCGGGCCGATGGACACGCCGTTCTTCTATCCTGCCGAGAGTGCCGATGCGCAGGCGTATCACAAGACCGCGGCGGCGCTGTCCGCGTTCACCCGCACCGGTCTGACCGACATTGCCGACATCGTGCCGTGGATCCGTTTCCTGGTTACCGACGGCTGGTGGATGACCGGGCAGACGGTGCTGGTCAACGGTGGCTACACCACCAAGTAACCGGGCCACGCTGGGCGCGGCTCCACCGCACTGCACCTGTGGCGCCGGGCCATGCCCGGCTCATGCAACAGCCATCGGGCATGGCTCGACGCTACAGGTGCCGCCCGGCGGGTCAGCCCAGCTTCGCCAGCACGGCGTCGGTCGCCGCCGCCGTGCTCACGGCCTGGCCCTTTGCAGCCAGATCAGCAGTGAACACGCCATCATCCAGCACCGCGTGCACGGCCGCCTCCACAGCCGCCGCTTCGGCATCCAGGCCCAGCGAGTGGCGCAGCAGCATGGCCGCGCTGAGGATCGTCGCGTAGGGGTTGGCGATGCCCTTGCCGGCGATGTCCGGTGCCGAACCGTGGATCGGCTCGTAGATGCCGACCGCACCCGGTTCTCCCAGTGATGCCGACGGCAGCAGGCCCAGTGAGCCGGCCAGCATCGAGGCCTCGTCGGTGAGGATGTCGCCGAACATGTTTTCGGTCACGATCACGTCGTATTCGCGTGGCTTGGCCAGCAGGTGCATCGCCATCGAATCGACCAGCTGGTGTTCCAGCGCGACGTCCGGGAACTCCTCGCGGCCGATGCGGGCGGCGACGTCGCGCCACAGGCGGGACGTCTCCAGCACGTTGGCCTTGTCCACCGAGGTCACCTTGCCTCGGCGCTGCTGTGCCAGGCGGAACGCGCTGCGCAGCACGCGCTCGATTTCGGCCACGGTGTAGCGGCAGAGGTCGCTGGCGCTGTCGGCATCGCGGGTCTTGTCGCCGAAGTAGATGCCGCCGGTCAGTTCGCGTACCACCACGAAGTCCACGCCCTTGAGCAGTTCGGCCTTGATCGGCGATGCCCCCAGGGCGGCATCATGGGTACGCACCGGCCGCAGGTTGGCGTACAGGCCCAGCGCCTTGCGGATCGCCAGCAGGCCCTGCTCGGGGCGCACCTTGGCGTTCGGGTCGGACCACTTCGGTCCACCCACTGCACCCAGCAGCACGGCATTCGCGGCCTGGCATGCGGCGAGGGTGGCGGCGGGCAGGGGCTCGCCATGGCGATCGATGGCGATGCCACCGATATCGTGCTCGCTGAACGTGAAGGTGTGGTTGAAGCGTTCGCCGATGGCTTTCAGGACCGCAACCGCAGCGGCGGCCACTTCCGGGCCGATGCCATCACCGGGGAGTACAACGATCTCAGCGTGCATGCTCACTCTCGTAACGTTCGATGTCAGGGACGCGGCCCAGCAGATAACCCAGTTGATCGACGCCTTCCAGCAGACAGGTCTGCGAGAAGCCATCCAGCGGGAAGGAGTAGACCCGGCCATCCGGCGTACGCAGCTCGCGTGCCGCCACGTCGATGGTCAGTTCGTCGTCGGGGCGCTGCATCAGCGCCTGAACGTCGGCTTCGTCCAGGACAATCGGCAGCAGGCCGTTCTTCAGTGAGTTGCCACGGAAGATGTCGGCGATCTCGCTGCTGACGATGGCGCGCAGGCCCAGGTCGGTCAGCGCCCACGGCGCGTGCTCGCGCGAGGAACCACAGCCGAAGTTGCGGCCCGCCAGCAGGATGCTGCGGCCGGCGTTGTGCGGCTGGTTGAAGGCGAAATCGGCCACCGGCGAACCGTCGGACTGCCAGCGCCAGTCATTGAACGCGTTGCGGCCCAGTCCGGCACGCTCGGTGGTGGACAGGAACCGGGCCGGAATGATCTGGTCGGTGTCGATGTTGGTCTGGCGCAGCACGACGCTGGACGAGGTCAAGGTGCGGAAACCGGCCATTACGCCACCTCCTGCGCGAACAGTTCGCGGGTATCGGCCACGTGGCCCTTCACCGCCGCCCAGGCGGCGCTCATCGGCGAGGCCAGCAGTGTGCGCGAGCCCGGCCCCTGGCGGCCCTCGAAATTGCGGTTGCTGGTACTCACTGCCAGTTGGCCGGGGGCGACCAGATCACCATTCATGGCGATGCACATCGAGCAGCCCGGCTCGCGCCATTCGGCACCGGCTGCACGCACGATCTCATCGATGCCCTCCGCTTCGGCCTGGCGCTTGACGATCTCCGAGCCCGGTACCACCAGCATGCGCACGCGCTCGGCGACGCGGCGGCCACGCAGCACCTGTGCCACTTCGCGCATGTCGCTGAGGCGGCCGTTGGTGCACGAACCGACGAACACGACATCGACCGGCGTGCCGGCCAGTGCCTGGCCGGCCTGGAAGTGCATGTAGTCCAGGCCCTTCTGCGCGGCGGCGTCGTTGGCCGCAGGAATCGGCACATCGACCGCGATGGCGGTGCCGGGATGCGTGCCCCAGGTCAAGGTCGGACGGATGTCGGCTGCATCGATGTGGACTTCGCTGTCGAAGCGCGCGCCTTCATCGCTGCGCAGTTCCTGCCAACGGGCCACGGCCGCCTCGAAATCGGCGCCCTTGGGGCCGCGTGGCGTGTTGGCGACGAAATCGAAGGTGACCTGGTCCGGTGCCACCATGCCCGCGCGCGCGCCGGCCTCGATGGACATGTTGCACAAGGTCATGCGCTGCTCCATGTCCATCGCTTCGATGGTGCTGCCACGGAACTCGATCACATGGCCGGTGCCGCCGTTGACGCCGATCACACCGATGATGTGCAGGACCACGTCCTTCGCGCCGACGCCCGGCGCCAGGGGACCGTCGACCGTGATTGCCAGCGTCTTCGCCTTCCGCTGCAGCAGGCACTGTGTTGCCAGCACATGACCCACTTCGCTGGTGCCGATGCCGAAGGCCAGCGAGCCGAACGCACCATGGGTGGAGGTATGGCTGTCGCCGCAGACGATGGTCATGCCGGGCTGGGTGAAACCCTGCTCGGGCGCGATGACATGGACGATGCCCCGGTTGTCCGAGCTCATGTCGAACAGTTCGATGCCGTGCTCGCTGCAGTTGCGCGCAAGCGTGGCGACCTGCGCCTCGGAGGCGGCGCTGGCGTACGGCAGCCGGCCGTCGGCGGTGGCCGGCAGGGTCGGCGTGGAATGATCCATCGTCGCCTTGGTGCGGTCCGGCCGGCGTGGGCGGAGACCGCGTTCGCGCAGCTCGGTGAACGCCTGCGGCGAGGTCACCTCGTGGATCAGGTGCAGGTCGATGTACAGCACCGCAGGGGCGCTGTCGGATTCGGGAACGACCACGTGGGCGTCCCACAGTTTGTCGTACAGGGTGCGGGGTGCGGAGGTCATGCGGTTGCCTGGCAGAAGTACGATTGAACGAACATCGGGAAATAACGGGAAAGGGTCAAGTCAACGGCGGCGCGCGAGTACGCGCAGGCGCACATAGTCAGCCAGCGGCTGGCCCGCCGCGTTGCGGGGCAGGTCGGCCAGCAGGGCCGCGGCGGCCTCGCGAACGGTGGCACGGGCCTCGACCGGCAGGTCGTCCAGCAGCGGTGCGGCGAACACCCGCAGCCATCCTGCCACGCCGGTCGGCAGTGCGGTGGGGCGCGGCAGGCATTCGATCAGCTGCACCTGGAAGCCGTGCTGGCGCAGACGGTCGGCATAGGCGTCGGCGGTCGGGAAATACCACTGGAAACCGCTGGCGCCATGGCCATGCGCAGCACGTGCGGCCTGCACCGCGGCGATGATGGTCGCCACGTTGCCATGGCCACCGAACTCGGCCACGAAGCGGCCGCCGGGACGCAGTGCACGGCGCACGCCTTCCAGCACGGCGTCGGGGTGGCGCATCCAATGCAGCGCGGCGTTGCTGAACACCGCGTCGAACGCGCTGTCGAAGGACAGGGCATGGCCGTCCATCACCTGCGCATCGACGCCGCGCGCGCGCGCGGCGATCACCAGTTCCGGCGACGCGTCCACGCCGTGGATGCGTGCACCGCTCAACGCCAGTTCACTGCTGAGCACCCCATCGCCACAGCCCAGATCGAGGATGTGCTCACCGGCGCGCGGGTCGAGCAGGCGCGACACCGCGCCGCCGAGCAGCGGCACGAAGCCGGCATCGATCGCGTAGTCCTGGGCGTTCCACTGCTGGCCTGCCGTAGCGGCCGTAGTCGTGTCGAAGGCACTCATGTCAGGATTCTCAGGCGGTGGCAGGGGTGGCGGTTTCGCTGACGCTGCTGGCGGCAGCCTGGCGTTGGCGCAGCAGCCGGTTGGCAACGTCCAGCCAGGCCAGCGCGGAGGCTTCGATGATGTCCTTGCTGGTGCCGGTGCCGTCGTACTCGATGCCGTCGTGGCGCACGCTCAGGTTGGCCTCGCCGCGTGCATCGGCACCGATGCCGACGCTGTGCACGTGATAGCTGTCGAGCATCAGCTGCACGCCGGTGGCGGCCGACAGCGCGCCGAACAGCGCATCCACCGGGCCATCGCCCTGCGCGGTCTCGGCCACGCGGTTGCCGTCCGGGTCGGACAGCTCGACCAGTGCATTGGCGCGACTGCCGACATCGCTGATGGTCATCGAGGCCAGGCGATAGCCCTGTGCATTGGCGCCGCCCTGCATCAAGGTCTGCAGGTCGGCATCGGTGACCACCCGCTGCTGTTCGCACAGGCCCTTGAACTGTTCGAACACCAGCTTCAGCTCTTCTTCGTCCAGCCAGAAGCCCAGTGCACGCAGGCGCGCTTCGACGGCGGCGCGGCCACTGTGGCGGCCCAGCACCATCTGCGAATCCTCCCAGCCCACGTCTTCCGGGCGCATGATTTCGTAGGTGCCGCGATGGCGCAGCATGCCATGCTGGTGGATGCCCGATTCATGGGCGAAGGCATTGGCGCCGACGATGGCCTTGTTGCGCTGCACCGGCATGCCGACCAGGCGCTGCAGCAGCTGCGAGGTGCCGACGATGCGCGGGGTGTTGATCGCGGTGTCCTGCTCGTAGAAGGCCTGGCGCACCTTCAGCGCCATCGCGAATTCTTCCAGTGAGCAGTTGCCGGCGCGTTCACCGATGCCGTTGACGGTGCACTCGACCTGGCGGGCGCCGCCCTCGATGGCGGCCAGGGAGTTGGCCACAGCCAGTCCCAGGTCGTTGTGGCAGTGCGCGCTGAAGATCACGTTGGCGGCATTGGGCACGTCGGCCACGCCGGCAATGACCTGCTGGAACATCGCGCGGATTTCCTCCGGCGTGGTGAAGCCGACGGTGTCGGGCAGGTTGATGGTGGTGGCGCCGGCGGCGATGGCCACGCGCGAGACCTCGATCAGGTAGTCCAGCTCGGTGCGGGTGGCATCTTCGGCCGAGAATTCGACATCGTCGATGTAGGAACGGGCCAGCGATACATGCTTGCGTACCGACTCCAGCACCTGCTCGCGGGTCATCCGCAGCTTGTGCTCGCGGTGCAGCGGGCTGGTCGACAGGAACACGTGCAGGCGCGGGTTGGCCGCAGCTTCCAGGGCACGTGCCGAGGTCTCGATATCGGCCTGCAGGCAGCGCGACAGCACGGCCAGGCTCAGGCCCGGACGGCGCAGTTCGCGGCCGATCAGGGCCATCGCTTCGCGGTCGGACTGCGAGCTGGCCGGGAAGCCGGTCTCGATGATGTCCACGCCCAGTTCGTCCAGCGCACGCGCCATCACCAGCTTCTGCGGTGGGCTCATGCTGCAGCCGGGGGACTGCTCGCCGTCACGCAGGGTGGTGTCGAAGATGCGGATGCGCGGGGTGGTAATTCGTTCGATGGTGGTCACAGGGAGATCTCCTCGACAACAGGTGCAACGGCGTGCAGGGGGGAAGGGGGGGCAGCGGTGGTGGGCGTGACGCCGGTCCGTGCCGGCAGGCGGGGCGTCTCGGCGCGACGCCGGCGCGGCTTGCGCGGCGGGCGTGGGCGGATGTCGGTCAGCAGGCCGGCCAGCACGCCGGCATCGATGTTGCCGCCGGAGACCACGGCGCACTTGCGGCGCCCGGCGATGCGTCGACCAGCAGCCAGTGCCAGCGCGCCCGCGCCTTCGGCGATGATGTGTTCTTCCAGTGCCAGCCGCACCAGCGTTTCACGCAGTTCGGCCTCGCGCACGATCACCACGTCGTCCAGCAGCGAACTGCACAGGCGACGGGTCAGGAAGCCGGGGATCTTCACCCGCACGCCATCGGCCAGCGATGCCACCGGGGCGATCTCGCGGACATCGCCGTGGATCGCACGGGCCATCGAGTCCACGCCTTCCACCTGCGCACCAATCACGCGCACGCCCTGCGACTTGAGCGCCAGGGCGACGCCGGCGGCCAGGCCGCCACCGCCGATCGGTACGATCACCACGTCCGGCGCGTGCGCGGCCAGCTCGATGCCGACCGTGCCCTGGCCGGCGATCACGTCGGCGTCGTCGAAGGCGGACAGGAAGCGATAGCCATGACGCTGCGCCAGTTCGACGGCGAAGGCGCAGGCCTCGTCATAACTGTTGCCGTGCTGGCGTACGGTGGCACCCCAATGGGCGACACCGGCGATCTTGGTTGCCGGTGCACCGTGCGGCATCACGGTGATCGCGGGGACATCCAGCCGGTAGGCGGCCCAGGCAACGCCCTGGGCGTGATTGCCTGCCGAGGCGCAGATCACCGGGCGGCTGTCACCGCGCTCGCGGCCTGCCAGCAGGGCGTTCAACGCTCCGCGCACCTTGTAGGAGCCGGTCCGCTGCAGATTCTCCAGC
>NZ_JAODZG010000018.1:0-68239 GCF_029835135.1 Stenotrophomonas sp. GD04145
ACCGTGGCGGCCCTGGAACTGCCCGGGCGGGACGATGCGCAGTGGAAGCAACGCCGCGAACAGGTGGCGCAGCTGTTGACCGAGCTGCAGCCGGACGTCATCTCGGTGCAGCAGGTGCGGCAGCAGCAGGGGCGCAACCCGGCCTGCTGGCTGGCCAACCGGCTGCGCTACAGCTGCGACTTCGTCACGGCCGATCCGCCCAGCCAGCCGCTGCGGCACGGCAATGCGATGCTGACGCGGCTGCCGGTCAGCGAGGATGGCGTGACCCTGCTGCACCCGCCCGGTACGTTCAGCGCGGCGGGCATGATGCGGCTGCGGCTGGGCGAGGCCCTGGTCAATGTCTACGTGACCCGCCTGCGCCCGGAGCCGGATGAAGCGGCGGCCCGCCAGCACCAGACCAGCGATCTCATGGCCTGGATCAGCGCGACCGCAGAAGGCCTGCCCAGTGTGATCGCAGGCGATTTTTCCGCCGGCACGGTGGAACTGGTGCGCGCTACGCCGGGCTTCCAGCCGGCCCGGCGCAGCCCGGGCGGCCGGGCGGAAGCGTCAGCTTCCGGTGCCAGCGGCGCCAGCGGTCACGGCCTGGATGTGCTGTTCCAGGTCAAGCATTTCGGTGGCATCCGCCAGCAGCCCATCCTGCTGCCGGCCGACGGCGAGCTGCCTGGACTGCGCCTGGGGATGATGGCCACCCTGCGCCTGCAGGGCGATACGGCCACCGCGGAATAGGCCCGCCCTTGGCTCCGGTGGGTGCCGACCTTGGTCGGCACATTCCCACCGCGCTCGCACCATCGCCCGTGCCGACCAAGGTCGGCACCCACCAGGTCCCGCCCGACGTCCAGAAGCTGGCAAACAAAAAGGCCGGGGTCTCCCCCGGCCTTCTCATGTCATCCAGTCACGCGATCAGGCGATCGCGTCCTGGTAACGGCGCTCGACTTCGTTCCAGTCGATGACGTTGAAGAACGCGCCGATGTATTCCGGACGACGGTTCTGGTACTTCAGGTAGTACGCGTGCTCCCACACGTCCAGACCGAGGATGGGCGTGTTGCCTTCCATCAGCGGGCTGTCCTGGTTGCCGGTGCTTTCCACCACGACCTTCTTGTCGGGGGTGACGCTCAACCATGCCCAGCCGCTGCCGAAGCGGGTCAGCGCCGCCTTGGTGAAGGCGTCCTTGAACTTGTCGAAACCGCCCAGGTCCTTGTCGATGGCCTTGGCCACGTCGCCCACCGGGTTGCCGCCCGCGTTCGGCGCCATCACCGTCCAGAACAGCGAGTGGTTGGCATGGCCACCGCCGTTGTTGCGCACCGGGCCCTGCAGGTTCTCCGGCAGCGACTTCAGCTTCTTCACCAGCTCTTCCACCGGCAGGTCAGCGTACTCGGTGCCTTCCAGCGCCGCGTTGACGTTGTTGATGTAGGTCTGGTGATGCTTGGTGTGATGGATCTCCATCGTCGCCGCGTCGATATGCGGCTCCAGCGCGTCGTAGGCGTAGGACAGCTTGGGCAGGGTATAGGCCATGATGCATCTCCTGATTGCGAGGGCACCCGACGGTGTCGGGTGTAGCGCGGTGAATGATGGGGACAGACCGCTAGATTACCAAGGGGGATGTAAAGGAAATTGCGTCCTGCCGGTGAGCATGCCGGCAATTGTTACGCAGCGGTGACGCGGCGGTTCCTCATGCAGCGTGCAGCGCACAGGCGCTACAGTGCATGCACCACCCTCACCCGTTCGTGCCCATGCGCAACCCCCGGCTGCTGATCACTGCCATCGCCCTGCTGCTGCTCGGCCTGGTCGTCAACCACGTCATGCAGCGGCCGCCGGCACCGCAGTTCGCGCCGGACCTGCAGGGCGCCCCGACCCGGACTGCCCCCACCCCGGCACACGGCGATGGCGCACGCAACGGCCTGCCCGCCTTCCTTCCCGCCGAAGCACGCCAGACCATCACCCTGATCCAGCGGGGCGGGCCCTTCCCGCACCGCCAGGATGGCAGCACCTTCGGCAACCGCGAGCAGCGCCTGCCGCAGCGGCCGCGTGGCTACTACCGCGAGTACACGGTCGACACCCCCGGTGCGGGCAACCGGGGGGCACGCCGCATCGTCACGGGCGGCGATCCAGCAGAGGCGTGGTACTACACCGATGACCATTACGGCTCATTCCGCAGCTTCACCGTTCCATCCCCCGGAGACGCTCGATGAGCCACGATGATTTCGGCCTCGGCCTGCACGACATCAACAACGCCGGCGTGTATGCCATCGACAGCGCGGACATCGGCGCGCTTGCCGCTGCCATGCGCGATGCCGGCCTGAAGGTGATCCGCATCGATCTGGAGGGCGTGACCGACAAGCGCACCCTGCTGGCGCGGCTGTCCGCGCAGCTGGACTTCCCGGCCGGTTTCGGCGGCAACTGGGATGCCCTGTCGGACAATCTTCGCGACCTGCAGTGGCTGCCGGCCAGCGGTTATGCGCTGTTCCTGGCGGATGTCGACGCGCTGCGCGCTGGCGCAGCCAAGGATTTCGACACCCTGCTCGACGTGCTGGACGAAGCCAGCCGGGATTGGGTCGGCCGCGACGTGCCGTTCTGGGTGTTCCTGTCACAGAGCGAGTAAAGGGGCGACGCCGACCAAGGCCGGCCGCCCGCAATGGTTCCGGCGAAGAGCCCCCTTGTTGTTCAAAGGGGGCGCGCCAACGGCGCGGGGATAAGGAAACATGCGTGGACAATGGGAGCCGCTAGCGGCTCCCATTGTCTTCCTGCAGTTCCTTCTTGAACGGGATATCCGGCGGCGGCCGGGCCACGGCCGGCTGGTCCTGCATGTTCGGGTCGGTCAGGCCGCAGCCGCCACCCGCCTGCAGAATGGAGATGACGCAGGAAATCCGGGTGCTGGTGCCGGGAAGCGGAATCTCCATCGCCTTGACGCCCTTGCGCACCCACTCGGCCAGCAGCGACTCCTGCGGCACCCAGTATTTGTCGAACGAGGTGGGCGTGTAGTCGTAGGGCGGTCGCTTCAGCCATGTCCCCGACTGGGCGATGCGTTCCTTGCTCCAGCCGTCGTTGTCCCCCCCGGGAGCACCACGCTCCGCATTGCCGGGGCCGTCCTGCCCCGGTACACGCACGCTGCCGTCGGCGTTGAACAGGCCGTTGCCCCGGCCCGCGCTGCTCGCCTGCGCGGCGCCGCTGCGGGCGCCATCACGAGTGCGATCCGAGGCCCCCCAGTCGTCGCCCCGGGCCGGCGTAGCCCAGTTGCCCGGGGTCGGCGTCGGGCGGGCACCGGCCTGTGCCGGTGTCGTGGCGACGGCTGATGGGCGCGCAGCGGGACTGCTCACCGCAGCCGCGCTGCCCTGGGCTGCGGGAGCGGAGGTTGCGGCACTGCCACCGGAAGGCGCAGGCGAAGCGACCGGTGCAGACGCCACCTCACGTTCGCGCACCTGCACGTCGCGGCCCGCGGGCGCCCGTACTGCAGGCTCACGGCCTGCGATCGGCGCCATCCGCACCTGCGGATCGACAACCGCCTGCACTTCGCGTTCGCGCACCTGCACATCCTGCTGCGGAACGCGGATCGGTACTTCCGCTGCGCGCACCGCCGGAGCCACGACGGGTGTCTCCACGATGGCCACCTCACGTTCCTGCACCTGCGGCTGGCGGATCTGCGGCACCCTCACCTGCACATCCGGTGTGCGCAGCGCTTGCGGTGTGGGCGGCGCCTCCAGCGGCTGCACGCTGCGCTCGCGTACGCTGGGCGTTGTGTCGCGCGGCACGATGCTCACTTCGGTGCGCGGCACGCTGACCGGCGGCACCACGAAATCGCTCGTGGCCTGCGCCACGTCGGTCGCCTGGACCGGCGAAGGCGGCGGCGTGGCCGGTGGGGCCGGCTCGGTCGGCATGGCTTGCGGAGGCGTACTGGCGGCAGCGGGGGCCGCAGCAGGGGATGGCTGCGGGCGCGCCGCGACCGGTCGCGGCTGCGGCGCAGTTGCCGATCCTGCCGCGTCTCCTGCAGCCGTGCGGCCGGCTGCAGCTGCTGCAGCCGATTCGGCGCCGGGCTGGTCGCCTCCGCCCTCCTGGCTGGCGCGGCCGACAAACTCGATCTGCACGCGCTCACCGTCGGATCCCTGCTCGGCGGGCACCGAGGTGCGGATCACCGCCACCCACAGCAGCAGCAGGAAGAACAGCAGGTGCAGCAATGCACTGGCCACGGCCGACGTCCAGCGCATCCAGCGCTGGTCACGCGGCGCCGGCTCCCAGTCCTGCCACAACAGGCGCCGCAGCGCCTGCCAGCGGGGCAGCGCCGGCAGCGTCCCGGGGCGTCCCGGCAGAGGCCTGGGCAGCAGCACCGCGATCACCTCGCGGGCATGGAACGGGCGTGGCAACGGGCTCAGCGAGCGCAGCCACAGCGCCCAGCCATAAGGCAGGCGCGTGTTCTTCTCCAGGATGATCGGTTGCTGCTGGCGCGCCAGCAGCAGGTCGATGAGTTGCTCGGCTCTGGGCAGAGGCACGCGTCGGCGATCAGGCGGCGTTGCCGCGCGGGATGTACGGTGCGTGGCCGCTGTCGTGGTCGGTCGCGTCGCGCACTGCGGTCACGCCGGGCACCCGGCCCATCAAGGTCTTTTCGATGCCCTGCTTGAGGGTCACATCGGCCATGCCACAGCCCTGGCAGCCACCACCGAAACGCAGCAGCACCACGCCCTCGGCCGAGACTTCCTGCACTGCGACCTTGCCGCCATGGGAGGCGAGCTGTGGATTGATTTCATTCTCCACCACCCAGTGCACACGCTCGACCAGCGAAGCGGCATCTCCGGGCGCTTCGCCCTTGATGCGCGGCGCCTTGATGGTCAACTGTTGGGCACCTGCCGCGCCGGCCACGATGTCGATCTCCGCGCCATCGAGCCAGCCGACGCTGCCGGCGTCGACATACAGGGTGAACCCGTCGCAGTCCACGGCCCACTCGTCGCCGTGCAGGTCCGAGGGTTCGGCGAATTCCAGCCGCGCATCGGCACGCGGAGTGCCGGGATCGACCGCGCTCAGGCGTACGCCCATGCCGGGCGCGCCCTCGCGTTCGATCAGCTTGCGGAAATGGGTCTGGGCAGTGTCGGAGATCTGGATCATCAGGCTATTCTAGCCAAGTAAGTGTCAACCGCTCATTCGGTTTATACACCGTCCGGCGCATTGTTCAGTCAACACGAGGTGGAGATTCCCATGGCCGACCTGATTCCACTGGCCCAGGCCCGTTGCGTGCCGCGCAAAGGCAGCGACCACAAGCTGGGCGAGGCCCGCCTGGCCGAGCTGCTGCCGCAGATTCCCGGCTGGGAACTGGCCGAGGGCGGCCAGGCGCTGCTGCGCACCTTCCGCTTCAAGGACTACTACGCCACCATGGCCTTTGTGAATGCACTGGCCTGGATCGCCCACCACGAGGATCACCACCCGGACCTGGGCGTGCACTACGACCGCGCCGTGGTGCGCTATTCGACCCACGACGTCGGCGGCCTGAGCGAGAACGACTTCATCTGCGCGGCCAAGACATCGGCCCTCACGGAGCAACTGCCATGAATGTGCGAGTGCTGAGCCTGTCCCTGATCGCCGTGACCGGCCTCGCCGGCTGTGGCGCCTCCGAGCCGTCGCCGCCCGTGCCGCCGCCGACCGAGGTGGCTGCGGTGAAGACGCCGCCACCGCAGTACCCGCTCGAGCTGGCCTGTACCGGTACAGGCGGCACCAGCACCTTCAAGGTGACCATCGGCACCGACGGCAAGCCCAGCGAAGTGACCCTGCTGAGCGGCGCGGGCAACCCGCAGCTGGATGAGCTGGCCAGGAATGCCGTGCAGGGCTGGCAGTTCAAGGCCGCCACCCGCAATGGCCAGGCCGTGCCCGCCACCATCCAGGTGCCGGTCAGCTTCAACCCGCCGCAGCCGAAGCCGGACCAGTGTTTCGCGGTGGAAGAGCGCCTGCGCCGCGGCGGCTGACCGCACACCATGACGAGGCCAGCCGACGCCCGCCTCGCCCTTGCCGCCCCGGCAGTGCCCGGGGCGGTTGTCTGTTGACCAGGACCGCGTCGGTACATGCTGCAGATCCCCCCCGAAAACATCTGGATCGCGCTGGCGGTCACCCTCGCGGCCGGCCTGGCGACCGCCATCGGCAGCCTGCTGGTGCTGTTCTCGCGCCGCCCCAACCCGCGCCTGCTGGCGTTCGGCCTGGCCTTCGCCGGCGGCGCGATGGTCTACGTGTCACTGTCGGAGATCCTCAACAAGTCCATCGCGTCGTTCGCCCTGGCCTATGGCGAGCGCACCGGCTTCACCTACGGCACGCTGGCGTTCCTGGCCGGTGTGATCGTTATCGTGCTGATCGATCACTTCATTCCCAATCCGCACGACAGCCTGGACAAGCAGGACCCTGCGTTCCGCGAGAACAGCCGCGAGTACCTGAAGCGGGTCGCGCTGCTGACCTCGGTGGCGATCACCGCACACAATTTCCCGGAAGGGCTGGCGACCTTCTTCGCTACGCTGGAAAGCCCGTCGGTGGGCATGCCGCTGGCCTTCGCCATCGCCATCCACAACATTCCCGAGGGCATCGCAATCGCGGTCCCGGTGTACTTCGCCACCCAGAACAAGTTCTATGCGTTCGGCGCCAGCCTGCTGTCAGGCCTGGCCGAGCCGGTGGGGGCCATGCTGGGCTACTGGCTGCTGTCCGGATCGCTGTCGCACGCCACGTTCGGCTGGGTGTTCGGCCTGATCGCCGGCGTGATGGTATTCCTGGCCCTGGACGAACTGCTGCCGGCGGCCAAGCGCTACGCCAAGGGTCACGAAACGGTGTACGGTCTGGTGGCAGGCATGGGAACGCTGGCGGTCAGCCTGGTGCTGTTCAAGTGGTGAGCGGGTTGCGGCCAACGGGCTGAACCCCCTCGCGGCTGGCGGAGCGAGATCCCGGGGTTGGGCCGGGCTCTGACAGGCTATAGGCGTGCCAGCCGCGCGATGAAAGAATGAAAAAGCGAAGCCCGCGCTGCGCGCGTGAGTCGAGCGTGGCTCGACGCTACAAGGGCTGCGTGCGGGCATGGCTCTACGCTGCGGCTGTCAGGTCCGCCCCTCGGCGGACCGAGGAGCGCAGCGCCGGCTCGCGGATGGCCGCGTGTTTCTTTGGTTACTTTCTTTGCACGAGCAAAGAAAGTGAAAAGCCCACTCATCGCAGGGACGCGACGGTGCCGACCAAGCACCCGGCGCCGCCGAACCGCCGTCAGCGCAGGCGGTCCAGCGCCTCGACCAACTCATCCGCCAGCGGAGCGTTCAGCACGTAGGGGGTCTTGCCGTCGTCCAGCGCGAACTCCAGCGAGGCCGCGTGCAGGAACAACCGCTTCAGGCCGATCTGCTCACGAAGCCGCTTGTTCACCGCAGGATCGCCGTACTTGTCGTCACCGGCCACCGCATGCCCCAGATGCTGGGCGTGCACCCGGATCTGATGGGTCCGGCCCGTCTCGATGCGCACCTCGCAATAGGAATGGCCCCCACGCCGCTCCAGCACGCGGAAATGGCTGATCGATTCCTTGCCGATCGCATTGACCTGGACATGTCGCTCACCGCCTTGGCGCAGGCCCACGTGCAGCGGCGCGTCCACCGTCATCACCCCGTCGGGCATGCGTCCGGTCAGCAGGGTCAGGTAACGCTTGCGGATGCCGGCGCCATGGTCCTCACGCAGCAGCGCCTGCAGCTCGCTCAGCGCCGAGCGCTTCTTGGCCACCACCAGCAGGCCCGACGTATCGCGGTCGAGACGGTGCACCAGTTCCAGCGTCTGGCCCGGGCGCAGGGCGCGCAGGGTCTCGATGGCGCCGAAGCTGATCCCGCTGCCGCCATGACTGGCCACGCCCGAGGGTTTGTTCAGCGCCAGCAGCCGTGCGTCCTCGAAGACGATGGCCTGTTCCAGACGGCGCATGAACGACTCGGGAGGACCAGCCTTGTCTCCCTCCTCGGTGAGACGGACCGGCGGCACCCGCACCTCATCGCCCGCCTCCAGCTTGCGCTCGGCCTTGGCGCGGCCGCCATTGACCCGCACCTGCCCGCTGCGCACCAGCTTGTAGACCAGACTGCGCGGGGCGCCTTTCAGCTGGCCGAGCAGGAAATTATCCAGGCGCTGGCCGGCGCGGTCGGCGGGAACGGTGATCATGCGCACGGATGGCTTGTCGCCAGCTGGCTTGGTGGGGTCTTGGGCGGTCATCAGGCTGTTTATTCTGTTACACTCGGGGGGCGAGATAAGGGATTGATTTCGTTGGAAGTTACTCAGGGCCAGAAGCCCAGCTTCCGACGAATCCGGCACAGTGCGCGACCACCGCCCGCGGGGCGGCCATGTTAGCGGCTCACCGGCCTTCCCGGCCATCGCCGGATGCCTGACACGCAACCGTGCTGAACATGTCCCGCGTGGCGCTCCAGCCTGGCTGACAGCTGCCTGCGGCCCTGCAACACCCCAAAAACCATATGAGTGAAGCGCTCCCGCGGCCTGCCGTGGTGTCGTAGCGCTGGAAACCCAAGCCCCCCTCCCCGCGCTTGCGCGAATGGGGGGCGAGCCGTATCCAGAGGCGAAACCCCATGGCGTTCCGCGCGGTAGCCGCTTGCGAGGAACGCAACAATGAAGCGAATGCTGATCAACGCCACGCAGGCTGAAGAGCTGCGTGTTGCCATCGTGGATGGCCAGTCGTTGTATGACATCGACATCGAGCAGCCGTCGAAGGAACAGAAGAAGTCCAACATCTACAAGGGCCGGATCTTCCGCATCGAGCCCTCGCTGGAAGCCGCCTTCGTCGAATATGGCGGTGGCCGCCATGGCTTCCTGCCGCTGAAGGAAATCTCCCGCGACTACTTCCAGGCCGGTGTCGACCACAACAAGGCCGGCATCCGCGAGCTGCTCAAGGAAGGCCAGGAAGTGGTGGTCCAGGTCGACAAGGAAGAGCGTGGCAACAAGGGCGCCGCCCTGACCACGTTCATCTCCCTGGCCGGCCGCTACATGGTGCTGATGCCGAACTCGCCAAGTGCCGGCGGCGTCTCGCGCCGCATCGAGGGCGAAGACCGGGCTGCCCTGAAGGACGCACTGGACAAGCTGAACATTCCCGACGACATGGGCGTGATCATCCGTACCGCCGGCGTCGGCCGCGATGCGGAAGAGCTGCAGTGGGATCTGGACTACCTGCTCAGCGTCTGGCGGGCGATCGCCGAGGCGGCGCTGAGCAAGCCGGCCCCGTTCCTGATCTACCAGGAATCGCGCCTGATCGTGCGCGCCCTGCGTGACTACCTGCGCGCCGACATCGGCGAGATCCTGGTGGACACCGAGGAGATGTACGAGCACGCCAGGGAGTTCATGCAGCAGGTGATGCCGCAGACCCTGCGCAAGCTCAAGCATTACAAGGACGACATCCCGCTGTTCAACCGCTTCCAGATCGAATCGCAGATCGAAGGCGCCTACGAGCGCAACGTGCGCCTGCCGTCGGGCGGCTCGATCGTGGTCGACCAGACCGAAGCACTGACCGCCGTCGACGTGAACTCCTCGCGCGCAACCAAGGGCAGCGACATCGAGGACACCGCCTTCCAGACCAATCTGGAAGCGGCCGAGGAAGTGGCCCGCCAGCTGCGCCTGCGCGATCTGGGCGGCCTGGTGGTGATCGACTTCATCGACATGTCCTCCAACAAGCATCAGCGCGAGGTCGAGAACCGCCTGGCCAACGCGCTGAAGTACGACCGCGCACGTGTTCAGGTCGGCCGCATCTCGCGCTTCGGCCTGCTGGAAATGAGCCGCCAGCGCCTGCGCCCGAGCCTGGGCGAATCGAGCCAGATCGTCTGCCCGCGCTGTGATGGCCACGGCCGCATGCGCAGCGTCGAGTCGCTGTCGCTGTCGATCATCCGCGTGGCCGAAGAGCACGCGATGAAGGAGAACACTGGGCAGGTGCTGGTGCAGGCGCCGGTGGAGATCGCCAATTACCTGCTGAACGAGAAGCGCAGCGCGCTACGCGAAATCGAACAGCGCCATGAAGCGCCGATCGTGATCGTCGCCGACGAGCAGTTGCATACCCCGCACTACACGGTCACCCGCCTGCGTGAGAACGAACTGGGCGAGGAAAGCAGCCGTCCGAGCTACCAGCGTGGCACTCCGCGCAAGCTGCCTGTGCACGCCCTCACCAAGGGCCAGCTGAACATCCCGCCGCCGGTGGTGACCCAGGTCAAGCACACCTCCCCCGCCCCGGTGCGTGAGGAAGTGGAGCCGGCTGCAGCGGCACCCGCGCCGGTGGTGGCTGCGCCCGCCGCCCCGTCGACCGGCGGTGGCGTGATCGGTTGGATCAAGCGCGTGTTCGGTGGTGAGCCGGCACCCGCCCCGGCGCCGCCGGCCGCCCGCCAGCCGCAGCAGGACGGTGGCCGCAGGGAGCGCAACAAGGATCGCAACAAGGACCGCAAGGACCGTCGCGACGACAATCGCGGCAACGGCAATGCGCAGCAGCAGAAGGAGGGCGGCAACCGCAAGGATCGCGGCGAACAGCGCAAGGACGGTCGTCAGGGCGGCAATGGCAACCCGAACGGCAACGGCCAGCCGCAGGGCAAGCAGAAGGACGGCCAGCAGCCGCAGCAGCAGAACAAGCCGCGCAACGAGCAGCAGGGCCAGAACCCGCAGCAGCAGCCGAAGCTCAAGCAGCCGAAGCAGCCGCGTCCGCAGCAGGACGGCGACAAGCCGGCCGAGAAGCCGCAGCGTGGTGCCGCAGAAGCCCAGACCGACACGGCGACGGCGTCCGCTGCGGTGGCGGCCAGTGCCGTCACCGCTGCTGCGGTGACCGCGCGGGAGGCTACGGCGCCGGTCGCGGCGGTGGTCGCACAGCCGCCGGTCGAAACCGCGGCGCCGGCCGAAGTCGCGCCTGTCACCGCCGTTGAAGGTGACGCCGCTGCCGTGACGGGCGAAGAGGCACCTGCCGACACCACGGGCGAGCAGGCCGGCGAAGGCGCGACCCGCCGTCGTCGTGGTCGTCGTGGTGGCCGTCGCCGCCGCCGTGGTGGCGCCGAGAATGCGGCCGGCACCGATCCGCTGGGCGAAGACCAGGATGACGGTGACGAAGGCGATGACGCCGACAGCACCGACAGCGCCGAGCCGCGTGTCGACCACGCTGCCGGGTCAGCACCGGTTGCAGCCACCCAGCCCGCCCGCTCGCAGCCGGAGTTCGACTTCGATGACGACGCCGAGCCGTCCATCGTCGAAGGCGAGAAGCCGGCCCGCGTTGCGGCCGCTGTCGCCGCCGCACCGGCCGCCGTGGTCAGCAGCGCCGTGGTTGAAGCCGCCGCGCCGGTGACCGCCGCGCCTCCGGCACCGGTCGAGACCGCTGCCAAGGCAGAACCGGCGCCATCGCCGGTGCAGACCAGCATGCTCGACGCCATCGACGCCGCGACACCCGCACAGCCCGTGGCGGCGGCAACCCCGTCGGCGGACGCCGCACCGGTGATCGAAGCAACGCCGGTAGTGGCCGAAGCGGCCCCTGTGGTGGACGTGAAGCCGGTCGTGGTCGAGCCTGCACCCGTCGTGGAGTCGAAGCCGGAGGCTGTTGAAGCAGCGCCCGTGCCTGAAACCGCGCCGGTGGCTGTTGAGGCGGCCCCGGTGGTTGAAGTGAAGCCGGTCGTCGAGCCTGTCGTGGTTGCCGAAGCCCCGGTCGCACCGGTGGCCGTGGAAGCCCCGCCGGTGGACGCCCCTGCGCCGGTCGCCGATGCCGTCGTGACGCCGACCCTCGACCCGGTCGCGGATGGCCATGCCGATGCTGCCGCCCAGGCGGCCGAAGCCAAGGCTGACGAAGAGGACGACGAGGCCGCCAAGCGCACGCCGCCGGCCAACTGACCACTCGTTGATCGGGTGACAGCAGAACGGCGGGGATCGATGATCCCCGCCGTTTCTGTTTGTGCATCCGGCTGTATCGTGCCGACCGGGGATATATGCCCCTGTGTCGTTCTTCAGGGTTTCGGCGCGAACTGCAATCGCGTCCAGACGCCGTAATGATCCGAAGCCCAGCGGCCGCTGTCATCCGGCTGGTCGAACAGAAGCCTGGCCTCACGCGCAACCAGCTGGTCCTGCTGGAAGAAGATGTGATCGATCCGCGAGGGCGCCTGGTAGTAATGCCGGTTGAGGGTGCTGACAGCCGCCAGGTCGGTGTTCACATGCACGCTGCCATAGCTGTCGCCATAGTGGCTGCGCAGCTCGCTCAGGTCACCCGCATCGACCAGCGCGTTGAAGTCACCTGCGATCACCACCGGCGCGCCATCCGACGTTGCGGCGATGAAGCGCAGCAGATCTTCCACCTGCGTCCGCCGGATGCGCTTGCCACTTTCATCGCTGCGCTCATTGAGATGGGTTGCATAGAGGTTGACTGGCCGGCCCTCCACCTCGATGCGCAGGTGAGCCACGGTGCGGTAGTCGTCCAGCGGCAGCAGCAGGTGCTCGCCCTGGGCGAGGATCGGCTGTCGCGTCAACAGTGCGTTGCCGTAGCGCTTGGGCGCGCCGACCGGATCGGTGGACACGAACACGTATCGGTAGCCCAGCTGGCTGGCGAGCCATTGCGCCTGGTTGCGCACGTTGCGCCGCTGGATCACTTCCTGCAGCGCGATCGCATCAGGTTGCAGGCGCTTGAGTTCTGCCAGGATGGTACGACGCCGGCTGGGCCAGTCCTCGCGGTCGTGGTGCAGGTTGAAGGTGACCATGCCCATGCCAGGCGCGCGGGCGGCTGCGTCCCCATCGTCCGCCGGTGGTACGTCCGCCATCGCCGCGGCAGGCAGCGCCAGCGCGATCGCCATGCCCAGTGCGCACGCTGCCGCGCGCGCACGCCATGCCTTCCTACCCATGCTTACTGTCCCTTGCGCTCGGAGCGACGCACTGCCGCCGGCACTTCGATCTCGACGCGGGCAGGCAGTTCGTGCACATGCAGTTCGCGGTCGATCCATTCACCCGGCGCGCCATTGATGGTGGCGTCACCCGGTTCGCCCGCATAGGGCCACGGAAGCACGACGCCTCCAGCCGGTGGCACCAGGCCGGGCTGCACCTCCAGCACCAGCAGCTTGTCACTGCGCCGCAACCGATAGTTCAACTGCCCCTGCGGCGTACGCAGGCCCTGCACCGCGATGCCCTCACCCTGCAGCCAGGCGGTTGGAACGCCGCCGGCCAGCACCAGTGACTCATCCATGTCGCGGCTATAGGCGAACATGTCCAGCGCCGAGCGCACGAAATCCGACGCGACCCATGCATGCGGCAGGTCGCCGACGAAGAACGGCTTGCGCGGTGTCCGCGAGACCACTTCCGCCCATTGGTTCCATGCCTGCGGGGCACGGTCCTTGAAGAAGAACTCGGTCGCCTGCCAGGCGCGGTCGCGCCAGCCCAGGCGCACGAAGGCGGCGACGTTGCGCCACTCATACGGCGTATAGTCCTTCCATTCGCGCTTGCCATCGCGACGCGCGACGAATTCCTTCCAGTAACGCTCGAAGGTTGCTTCCAGGGCCTGCTGCGGCAGCCGGCCCTGCTCGCCCCCGGGCGCCAGTGCGATGGTTGTCGACGTCGCATCGAAATCGCCCAGCTCCGCCGAGCCCGGCAGGTAATCGATGTTGTGCTGCTGCATGGCCGACAGCAGCGATGCCTGCAGGTCGTCGCGGAACTGATCGCGTGACTCGGCGATCTGCATCGCCTCCACCTTGCCCAGTTGCGTCGCCAGCAGCGCAGCGTCCTTGTAGCCACGCAGCGCCCAGAAGTTGTCCCAATACGAATGCATCGGCTTGGCCGAGTAACCTTCGTGGCTGATCGAGGCCGGCATCATCCCGTAGAAGGCCGGGTTGCGTGCACGGTTCTCCTCGGTGCGCTCGCTGGCACGCAGCTGCTCCATGTACTGATAGGCCCCCTGCACATGCGGCCACATCAGTTCCATGAACGTGCTGTCGCCGGTGTAGCGGCCATACTCGGCGATGTTGTAGATCAACTCACCATGGCTGTCGTTCTCCGGCACCGGGTCGCTGCCACGTGCGTCGACGCAGCACGGCACCTTGCCATTCTCGAACTGGAACGGCGCATACCAGTTGAGGTAGTCACGCACCGCGTCGCTGCGGCCCATGCGCAGCAACCCTTCGGAGATCATCGCGCCGTCGCGGATCCAGCTGCGCGCATACGAGCGCGTGCCCGGCTGCAGGCTTGGCCCGACGCGCGAGATCAGCATGTGCGCTACCGCGGTGCGCAGCGTGTCGACCATCGGCTGGCCCGCCTTCGGAACCTGCAGCGACACCACGCCGAGCTTGGCACGCCACATGTCGGCAACCTGCTGCTGCGCCTTTGCCACGTCCACGGCCTGCGGCGCCCAGCCACCGGTCTGCGGCAGTACCACCGCCACTTCGCGGCTTTGCCCGGGTTCCAGGGTGATCGTGTACAGCAGCGCGCCCGACGCCATGCCGGTGCTGTCCTTCACCGTGGTCGTCGCCGGCAGCTTGCCCGAGGCGAGGTGCATGGCATCGAGCTTGCCGTCGAAAGAGGTGGCAAAACGCGCATCAGGTACCTGCAGCGGGTAGATGCGTGGCTCGCCATTGATGCGGACCAGCTGCTCGCCGACGTCGAGGCTGTCGATGCGGCTGAAGCCGCCGGTGGTGTTGAGGAACTGGGTTGGCGGATTGACCTGCCAGGGGCGGATGGCCAACGCCAGCGTGTACTCGTGGGCCACCTTGTCCGGATTGCTCAGGCGGTAGCGACCGATCAGCTGCGCACGCTCGGGCGTGCCCTGCACGAATCCGGTGACCGCCAGCCCCACCTTCTCATGCACCCAGTCGACATTGGCGATGGGCAGGTAGCGATCCTGCAGCGACTGGGTGATGGCCACATCACTCCAGGCGATCAGCTTGCCATCCAGGCGGACGAACGGCTCGATGCTGAAGCTGCCCTTGGCTGGCTCCAGCGCACCGTCTTCGCTGATCAGCGCCTGTTGCTGGCCGCCATCCAGACCCAGCAGGGTCCAGTACGGCTGTTCGCCCACGAACGCGCGCGGTACCGCACCGCGTGGGAGGTCAGCCGCAACCGACGACAGGAATGCATTGGGCGTGGATGCGAAGTCCAGCGGCTTGAGCGTGATGTCACGGATGCCATAGCGCCAGTTCGGACCTGCCTGCAGGTCGAAGCGCACATAGCGTGCATCGGTATCCGGCAGCGCCAGCCAGTCACGGCCACCCCCACCGGCGGTCACTTCGCGTGCCGTGCGCCAGTCGCGTCCGTCCACGGACGTGCGCACGGTGTAGCGGGTCGCCTGCAGGTCCGGCAGCCAGTCGATCACCGCGCCGCCGATCTCGCGGCTCTTGTGCAGGTCCAGGCTGATGGTCTGCTGCTTCACCCCACCGCTGATCCAGAAGGTATCGCTCTTGCCGTCCACCATCCGGTCCTGCAGCGCCGTGGCGGTGTCGGCAATCACCTCCGGCCGCAGCGGCGATTCGTCCCGTGCGGGCAGGCCCTGCAGGGTCAGTCTGTCGAAGCACACCGTGCCGCGTCCGCCGACCTTGCTGTAGATCGTGAACTCGACTGCGGCGCTGCGCGCCATTTCCTTCTCCGGCGACGGCCCCCACGCCTTGTCGATCTGCCGACGCCGGTACTCGACCGGCGTCCACGACCTGGGAAAACTGTAACCGGGGCGGTTGACCCACCACACGTTGTCACCGCTGGCGTCGATCAGCTTGAACTGCAGATCATTGGCCGGTGAATCACCGCGCAGCTGGAAGCCGAAGCGGTAGTTGACCGGATACTCAACCGCCAGCGCGCGACGGATGCCGACGTAGCCCGACACGTTGTGGAAGTCGTAATCCAGGCACAGCGCACGGCCGCCACCCGCGCCGCTGACCGGGCGCAGCGAACCGCTGACCTGGTCGGACAGCACCAGCTTCCAGGCACTGACATCGTCGAAGTCGTCCAGCACCTTCGGCGCCGGCA
This sequence comes from Stenotrophomonas sp. GD04145, assembly GCF_029835135.1. Taxonomy (NCBI): domain Bacteria; kingdom Pseudomonadati; phylum Pseudomonadota; class Gammaproteobacteria; order Lysobacterales; family Lysobacteraceae; genus Stenotrophomonas; species Stenotrophomonas sp. GD04145. The sequence continues at coordinate 15,919 of NZ_JAODZG010000018.1, forward strand.
GCGCCGGAGGGGCGGCGATCGCCAGGGAGGTCCACAACAGGCCCAGTCCAACGGCGATCGCACCCTTCATCCCTTCACGCTCCCCAGCAACAATCCTTGGATGTAGTACCGCTGCAGCACCAGGAACAGTGCCAGCACCGGAACCACGGTAACCACCGCGCCGGCCATCATCATTTCCACGTCCATGATGTGTTCGCGCGAGAGGGTGGCCAGGGCCACCGGCAAAGTGTAGTGCTCCTGATCGGTCAACACGATCAGCGGCCACATGAAATCGTTCCATGCGCCCATGAAGGTGAAGATCGCCAGGGTCACCAGCACCGGCTTGAGCATCGGCAGCACGATCTGGAAGAAGATGCGCAGCTCCCCTGCCCCGTCGATGCGCGCGGCCTCCAGCAGTTCGTCCGGGATCGACCGCGCGTACTGCCGCACCAGGAAGATGCCGAACACGCTCGCCAGCGCCGGCACGATCACGCCACCGAAGCTGTTGACCAGCCCCAGCTGCTTCATCAGCAGGAACAGCGGCAGCATCGCCACCTGGGCGGGAATGACCAGCGCCGCCATCAACACCTGGAACAGGCGCTCACGGCCAACGAAATTCAGCTTGGCGAACGCATAGCCGGCCATCGTATTGAGCAGCAGCGAGCCCAGCGTGATCGCCAGCGACACCAGCAGGCTGTTGGCGAAATTGCCGCCCATGCCGGTACGCGCGAACAGCTCGTGGTAGTTGTGGGTGGTCACCTGCGAGGGCAACAGCGGAGGCGGGAAATGGCTGGCCTCGCCCTGCGGCATGAACGAGACCGAGACCATCCACAGCAGCGGCGCCAGGCTGACCAGGGCCAGCACCAGCAACGCGCCGTTGATCCACCACGGATGCCAGCGCGACTGGCCGATTTCACGACTCATACCAACTGCCTCCTGCGGCCAAAGCGCAGCATCACGGTGGTCACCGCCAGGATGATCAGGAACAGCAGGAATGCCACCGCGGAGGCGCGTCCCAGGTTCCACCACTTGAAGCCTTCCTCGAACATGAAATACAGCACGCTGACCGTGCTCTGCAGCGGGTCGCCACGCGTCATCACGTAAGGCTCGGCGAACAGCTGGAAGTAGCCGGAGACGGTGATCACTCCGACCACGAGCAGCACCGGGCCGAGCATGGGCAGGGTGATGTGCAGGAACTGCTTCCAGCGCGAGGCACCGTCGATCCGCGCCGCTTCGTACAGATCATGCGGGATCGCCTGCAGGCCGGCCAGGAAGATCACCATGTTGTAGCCGAAGTTCTTCCACACCGCGAACAGCATGATGGTGGGCATCGCCCAGTTCGGATCGCCCAGCCAGTCGATCGGGCTGATGCCCAGATGGCCCAGGCCGTAGTTGACCAGGCCGTAGCTGGTATGGAACAGGTAGCGCCAGATCACCGCCACCGCCACCAGCGTGGTCACCACCGGCGCGAACAGCGCGGTGCGGAACAGCGCCTTGAAACGCGCGGCAGGCGCGTTCAGCAGCATCGCCGCGCCCAGTGACACACCGATCGACAGCGGCACACCGATCAGCACGAAGTAGCTGGTGTTCCACAGCGACTTCCAGAACATCGGCGTCTGCAGCAGGTCGATGTAGTTGCCGAGGCCGACGAAACGCAGGTTGCTGCTGTCGGCCAATGCGTACAGGTCGAAGTCGGTGACGCTGAGCGCCAGCGCCGAGGCGACCGGCAGGCCGAAGAACACCCCCAGCACGATCAGCGATGGGCCTGCGAAGATCCATCCGGCCAGCGAAGTTCGTTTCATTGCGCGCTCCCATCGGCCAGGGTGCTGCTTGAACGCGTCGGCGAAGGCGCGCGCTCCTGCAGGCGTTGTTGTTCATGCATCCAGCGACGCTTGGCCAGCACCTTGTCCACGCGCTGGTCCAGCTCGGCCACGGCGTCGTCCTGGGGCATCCCGCCGCGCACCACCTTTTCGGTGACGATGCGCATTTCCTGCACGATGCGCTCCCACTCAAGCACCTTCGGCGTCGGCCTGACCCGCTCCAGCTGGTCGCGGAACGCCGCCGCCAGCGGATCACCGGCCAGGGACGGTGCATCCCAGGCACTGCGACGCGGCGGCAGATCACCGATGATCGAATGGAAACGGGCCTGGATTTCCGGGCGCGACAGGAACTCGATCAGCTTCCAGGAGGCTTGCTTCTGCTGCGATTTGCGGAAGATCACCAGGCTGGTACCGCCGGCGATGCCCGCACCGGGGCCACCCGGGCCCGGCAACGCCGCGGTGCCCCACTGCCCTTCCAGCGCCTTCGGCTGCAGCTTCTTGAACTCGCGGATGTTCCAGGGGCCGGAGATGTAGAACACGTTGAAGCCGCGGAAGAATTCATCCCAGACATTGGAGATCTGCGTCTCGGACATCTTCGGCGCCCAGCCCTGCTCGAACATGTTGGCGTAGAAAGCCAGCGTGCGGCGGAAGCCCGGGCTTGAGAAGTTGCCACGGGTATCGTCGTCGCGCAGCAGCGGATCGGGTTGCTGCAGCGCCAGTGACAGCTGCTGCTCGAACTCGTTGATCGGCATCAGCACGGCATAGCGGTTCGGGCCCTGCATGCGCTTGATCGCCGCCATCTGTTCGTTCCACTCCTGCCAGGTCCGCGGCGGGTGGTCGTAACCGGCCTTGGCCAGCAGGTCCTTGCGGTAATAGATCAGGCGGGTATCGACGTACCACGGCACGCCCACCAGCTCGCCATGGATCACGTTGGTGTCCCAGATGCCCTGGAAGTAATCCTTCGGGTCGACCACCGCCGAGCGCTGCACGAACGGTTGCAGCGGCGTCAGCGCATCGAGCTCGGCGAATTCGGGAACCCAGGTGTTGCCCAGCTGGCAGACATCGGGCAGGCCATCGGCGGCGAACGCGGTGAGCAGCTTCTCGTGCGCCGCGGTCCATGGGATGTTCTGCACATCCACCTTGATGCCGGGATTCTCGGCCTCGAATTCGTGGATCAGCTCGCTGACCACTTCCGCTTCGCGCCCCATCGCCCAGAAGCGCACGGTGGTGGTGCCCGGTTCGGTACGGGCGCAGCCCGCCACGACCAGCGCGGCCAGGGCCGGCAGCGCCCAGCGGCGCATGCGATGGAGCCAGTTCTGCACAGCGTTACTTTCCCTGGCCTGTGGTGCGGTTGGCATTGTTCTTCTGTTCCTGTGCGGCGGCCGCGCGTGACTCGGCGATGCCGACCGCGCGCGCCGATGCAGCCTTCTCGTCCTTCTGCAGTTCCAGCGGCTGGAACGAGCCCTCGGGGGCCAGCCAGCCGCCGCTGAATCCGGCGCGCTCCAGCCCCTTGCGGATGTAGGGGTTCTTCTTCATGACTTCCCACACGAAGTCGTTGCGGTAGTTGGCGATCATGGTCAGGATCGGGCCCTGGTCGATGGCGATGTAGTCGCTGGCGACCCAGCCACGGTCCGGCACCAGGCGCCCGGTCTTGATCGGAATGTCGTAGCTGAAGCTGGGATTGAACGAATCCAGGAAGCCGTAGCTGGAATAGATGTAATCGCCGAAGCGCTTGTGCATCTCCAGCGTGGCCGGAATGACCTGCTCCGGGGCGAACACGATCGAGGCCACCGCCGCGGTCGGCGCGATGGTGCCGTCGTCGAAGTTCTCGCGCAGGCCGGCGCCGCGCGAGGAGTAGTGGCGGAACTGGCGCTGCTCGCCGCGATATTCCTGGGTGGTGTTCTGCGGACCATCGCTGGCGGTCAGTCCCCACACGTTCTCACCGTACTCCTTCCACTGCATCGGGTTGGCGATGGCGTACTCGCGCTGGGCCAACGCGGCCGAGCGGCTGTTGAGGAAGTAGGTGCTGCCGCGCTCGCGCATGTAGGCATCCTGGATATCGCGGAAATCGATCCAGACATGGCTGTACTGGTGGCCGAACAGTGGCCCGAAGGACAGGTATTCCTGGCCCTGGTAGACGCCCCAGTCGTTGTCGTAGGTCCGGGTCCACACCGTCCATGCGTCGGGGCTGACCGGATGGGTGGGCGAGCCGAGGGCAAGGATGTACACCATCATCGCCTCGTTGTAGCCCATCCAGTCGTGGTCGATGAAGCCGCTTTCGGGGAACCAGCCCATCGAGATCAGCGGCGCGCGCTGCTGCAGCCACGGCCAGTCGATCTTCCTGTACAGGGTATCGGCAATCTGCCGGATTTCCTTCTCGCGCGGATCATCGCCGTCGTAATAGGACTGCGCGAACAGCACGCCCATCATCAGCAGCGCGGTATCCACCGACGACAGTTCGACCCAGCTGTCGTAACGGCGGCCTTCCTGCATGTCCAGGAAGTGATAGTAGAAGCCCTTGTAGCCGGCCTTGCCGGTGCGCTGCGGGCCCATCGGCACGTCACGGAAGAATTTCAGCGTCGTCAGCGTGCGGTCGATCGCCTGGTTGCGGCTGACCCAGCCATTCTCGATGCCGATCGGATAGGCGGTGAGCGCGAAGCCGACCGAGGCGATGCTGGCGAACGGGCGTGACGGATAGCGGTCCGGTGTCAGGCCGTTCACTTCATTGGTGGTGTCCCAGAAGAACTGGAAGGTGCGGCGTTCAATGTCATCGAACAGCGGCGGCAGTTCCGGCTTCATCGGCCGCGGCGGTGCATCAGCCTCGATCAGGATCACCGGCGGCCGGGGTTTGGCGGGCTCCTGCTGGGCCGGCTTGCAGGCGGCGATGGCCAGGGTCATCGCTGCGGCGGACAACAGGTGGCGTGCCTGCATGGCGCGGTTCCTCCGGTGGACTGATCGATGGGAAAGCATAACGTCCAATGATCTGAAATCGTTTACAAACCACACATTTAAAAAAGCCACGGGAACGTGGCCTGACAGCGCGATCATCGCAGTTGCCGATGCCGCTGGCGAACCGGCGGCATCGACTCCTGCAGCAGGCGTACCCGCTTAGAAGCGGAAGCCCACTTCCGCCTTGATCTGGCGGGGCGTACCGATGATGTCACCGGTCTCGTTGTAGCTGGCCTGCAGCTTGCCGTTGGTCTTGACGTAGTTGTAGGTGGAGAAGTTGTCGAAATCGAACACGTTGATGATGTCCAGGCGAGCGTACAGCTCGGTATCACCCGGCATCTTGAACGTCTTCGTCGCCTGCAGGTCGACCGAGCGGTAGCCGAAGATCTTGCCACCCACCAGGAACTTGCCGTTGGCGTTGGGCACGGCCGCCTGCGGGGTCGGCAGGGTGTAGCCGCTGGCCTGCGGCACGGGGTACCAGTCGTTGACGGCCGTCGGCGTTGCCAGGGTGATCTTGCCGCCGAAGGTGATGCCCCAGAAGCCCGCGTACGAACCGGTCACCACCAGGCGGTGACGGGGAGCACCGTTGGAACGGATGGTCGGGTAATCGCCGATCAGGCCGCGGTCGAAGGCGTACTTCTCGTTGATGTCGCGGTTGTGGCGTGCGGTGGTCCAGGTGTAGGCGATCGAGGTGCCCCAGCCGCTTTCCTTGGTGAACGGCTTCTGCGCCGACAGCAGGACCTGGGTGGCGCGGGTCTTGATGCCCTGCTGGCCGATGATCAGGCTGCCGAAGCCCGGCACGTTGCAGCTCCAGGCCTGGCTCAGGCCCGGCTCGGTGCCGCCGCACAGGCGCGGATCATCGAAGAACTGGCCGGTCGGGTAACGGTTGCCCAGGGTGAAGGCGAAGCCGTCGTAGCTCAGGGTGCGGGCGATGGTGGCGTCGGTCAGCCAGTCACCGATCTGGTTGCTCATGCCCAGGCTGAACTGATCCGAGTACGGAGCCTTCAGCTTGTTGTTCAGCAGGTCGACCTCCAGGCCGGCGTTGCTGGTCGAACCCACCAGTGCCTGCAGGTTGCCGATGCCGTTGAGCAGGTTCGGATTCCAGTCGTAGCAGGCGGCCTGACCGTTGATGCAGGTCCCGGTGGCCGGGTTGCGGAAGTAGATGGTCGGCTGCGGCAGGGCCAGCTTGGTGGTCTCCAGCTGCAGGTTGTCGAACAGGTCGCGGTCGTAGGAACGGCCGGCACCACCGTGGATCACATGCTGCTCGTCGGCGTTGATGTCATACGAGAAGCCCAGGCGCGGCTGCCAGGCATCCTTGAATGCCTTGCGGTTGTGACCGTTGCTGATGTAGTCGCTGATGTCCAGGCCGCCCAGCGCCAGCGAATCGGCGTAGGTCTGGCCGGCGGGTGCGCGCGGATCCTGCGAATAGATGGCATCGACCACCTGCTGCGGGGTCACGAAGTCCAGGTAAGACGGGGTCTTCTCGTAGTCCCAGCGCAGGCCGATGTTCAGCTGCAGGTGGTCATTGACCTGCCAGTCGTCCTGGATGAACACGCCGTACTGCTTGGACTTGGAGCGTACTTCGCCGGACACGCCCGACACGCCGGTCACCGGCTTGACGAACTGCGCCTTGTACGGAATCGAGTCCGGGAAGTCCGGATCACCCAGGGTGTAGGTGAAGGTCGGGTTGATCTGCGCCGCATCGGAAGCGTACAGGTCGATCTGCTTGTACTTCACGCCCATCTTGATGGTGTGGTCGCCCGCCCACTGGATGCCATCCAGGGTCAGGTTGTCTTCGATCGACCAGCCCTTCTGGCCCTTCACCTGCGAGTCCAGTGCCGAGGCGCCACCGATCTTCACGATCGTGCGGTCTTCAGGACCGTCCGGCGCGGTGTAGGTGATGCCGTTGGCCAGGGTCAGCGGGGTCGGGTTGTTGAACGAATCTTCGTGGGTGACCATCAATTCGTTGTAGTAGCGCTCGCCGCTGTGGTTCCAGCGCAGCGCGTAACGACGGTCGGTATTGACCACTTCACGGCCGGCTTCCGGCGAGGTCTGGCCACTGAACTGCGACTGCGTTTCGTCGCGGTCCTGGAAGGTCAGCTCGATGCGATCGTTGTCGGTCGGCTCGAAGTCGATCTTGCCGAAGATCAGGTCCTGCTGGAACGGCTGGCTGGCCGGGCCGAGACCGGCGGCGCCGGCGGGCGGCAGCAGACCGGCGGCACCGGTGACCGCACCGTCCGGTGCGATGGTGACCGGCAGGTCGAAGCGCTTGGCTTCGTAGGTCACGAAGAAGTGGGCCTTGTCCTGGATGATCGGGCCGCCCAGCGCGAAGCCGTATTCCTTCTCGGCCGACACCTGCTTGTCCTTGCCGCCCTGGCGTTCGGCCGGGGTCTTGGCGCGCATGTCCTCGTCGGTGTAGCGATAGAACGCCTCACCCTTGAATTCGTTGGTGCCGGACTTGGTCGCGGCGGTCACCGCAGCGCTCGAGACCTGGCCGTACTCGGCCTTGTAGTTGCCGCTGATGACCTTGTATTCGCCAATGGCCAGCTGCGGGAAGGGGTTGCCGGCGCTGCCGGACTGGCCGGCCACACCGCCGCCCTTGACGTAGCTCTTCTGGCCCACGCCATCGATGTACACGTTGGTGCCATCGGCATTGGTGGCGCCGCCGCGCAGCGAGGTGTTGCCCTTCGCATCACGGGTGAAGATCAGGCCCGGCACCGCGTCGGCGAACTCCAGGAAGTTGCGCGACACCTGCGGGGTGGTCTGGATCTGCTGCAGGCTGACGGTCTTGCCGACTTCGGACGTGCGCACTTCCTGCAGCAGGGTCGGCGCGACGACGTTGACGGTGTCCAGGTTGGTGGCTGCGGTCGAACCCGGGGTGCTGCTGGCAGCGCCGGCGAAGTTCAGGGTGGCGGTGGAGGCCACGGTCACGGTGACCTTCTGGCTCTGGCCGTTGGCCACCACGTCATAGGTGCCCGGGTCCAGGCCCATCAGCGAGTAGCTGCCGTCGGCGCGGACGGTGCCGCGGCGCACGGTGCCGGTCGCAACGTTGGTGGCGGTGACTTCCGAACCGGCCTGTGCGCCGGCAACCTGGCCGCGCAGGCTGGCGTTGGCCGACTGCGCCAGGGCGTTCGGGGCGGCGGCCAGCATCAGGCAGCTGACCAGTGCGGTGCTCAGCAGCCGGCGCGCCGGCGTGCGAATAGTGGAATGCATCATCAACTCAATCTCCGGGTGGCGGCGACCGCGTGTGCGGTCCCCTGCGATCAATCAAAAAAGAAGGAACGCCTCCGGCTTCAACGGCCGGATGGCGGAGTGGTGGAATCGCGAACAACGAGACGGGGTACCAGGGTCTGCTTGTCCCCGGCCCCTTCCGTGGAGGTGCCGTCCATCAACTGCATCAGGCGCGTCATCGCCCGATCGCCGAGCTCGGCGATGCTGACCTGCATGGTGGTCAGCGACGGGTGAACGAAACGTGCCAGCGGAATGTCATCAAAACCCGCCAGGGCGACATCGGACGGAACATGGACGCCTGCCTGCGCAAAGGCGTACAGGCAGCCAAGTGCCATCATGTCGTTGGCGGCGAACACGGCATCGGGCAGCGTGCCGGCTGCCAACAACTCCTGACCGGCGCGATGGCCGGAAGCTTCGTCGAAATCACCGGGCAGCTCGATGCCTTCGGCGCTGCCGCCGGCAGCCGCCAGCGCGTCACGGAAGCCGCGCAGGCGCTCGCGCGCGTCGAAGTTGAGGTCCGGGCCAGAAATGAACGCGATGCGCCGGTGACCGGCATCGAGCAGATGACGGGTCATCGCCATTGCGCCCGCGTGGTCGTCGATGCTCAACACCGGATGATCCTGCCCAGGCAGGTAGGTGTTGATCAGTACGGTGGGCAGCGACTGCGGCAGGTTGTCGGTCAGGAAGCCGGGGCTCTCGGCATAGGGCGAGAGCACCAGCAGGCCATCGACACGCCCGCGCATGGCGCGCAGGGCAGCACCCTGCTGCTCCTGGTCGCCGTGGTAGCTGGACACCAGCAGATGCTGGCGGCGGCTGCGGGCAACGCCGTCGATGCCGCGCATCAGCTCGGAGAAGAACTCGCCGTACAGGTCCGGCAGCACCACGCCGACCGTGTTGGTGCGGCGGCTGCTCAGGCTGCGGGCGGCGGCGTGCGGGGTGTAACGCAACCGTGCGGCCACCTCCAGCACAAGCTGGCGGACCGGTTCGGCGACATTTTCATGCCCGTTGAGCGCGCGGGAAACCGTGGCCACGGAGACCCGGGCTTCGCGTGCGACATCCTTGATTGTAATGGCTGCCTTGTTCACGAAGCCGCCCTCCACGGCTTGGACCTACCAGCATTGGCGCGGAATGTAAGCGTTTCCATCTGGGCTTGTAAACTGTCCGTTAGACGAATGTCCTGAAATGGACATGGAAATCTGTCCCTGACGGCCCACGCACGGACCGGCAATGACAGTGCGGGACAAGGGCTCAGCCCTGTTCTGACGGTGCCAGCGCGCGGATGGACAGCGCGTGGATGTCGGTCTCCATCATCGCGCCCAACGCCGCGTATACCGCGCGGTGGCGGGCCAACGGGCCGAGGCCGGCAAAGCGCTCGCTGACCACATGCACGTTGAAATGGCCACGTCCATCGCGCGCGCCAGCGTGGCCGGCATGACGATGACTGTCGTCCTCGATCTCGAGCACGCTCGGGGCCAGCGCCTGCTGCAGCGCATCACGAATTCGCTCGATCCGGTCCGCGTTCACGGCAACACCTGGCGGAAGGGCCGCACCTGCACCCTCACGTAGACACCTGCGGCCACATAGGGGTCCGCATCGGCCCAGGCCTGTGCCTCCGGCAGCGACCCGAAGCGGGCGATCACCACCGAACCACTGAACCCCGCCGGGCCTGGATCTTCGCTGTCGATCGCCGGACAGGGGCCGGCCAGCAGCAGTCTCCCTTCATCACGCAGCGCGTGCAGCCGCGCCAGGTGTTCCGGCCGGGCCTGCAGCCGTTGCGTCAGCACGTCCTGGCCGTCATAGCCTTCAATCACATACCACACCGGCATTTCCTCGCTCGCGTTGTCGGGTCCGCCGATTCTAGCCAAAGCCCCCTCGCCCTGGCCGCAGCTGGACACTGGCGCGGCAAAGGCTTACCCTAGCGTCCATTGCACGTGGCTGGATGCAGCAACCCGTCGGTTTTTGCGGCCAACGCAGCCCCCGACGACCGACCTGCCGCTTCCGGGCAGGCCACGTAGACGACCTCCCCGTAGTCCCGTCGCTGCCGTCTCCTGCGGCGCGTCCTGCTGTTTGATATGTGTGGAATCGCGCCGAGACAGGCGCGCCTGGTGCCTTGGGGCCCGCGGTGCACGCGCGGCGCCGGGTGCCGCGACTGGTCCGTTGCAATCCTGATGTCCATTAGATGACTTCCGAACTCGCGCTCGACGCGAACCCGCCAACCCGGCCGCCCGCCCCCCAGCAGCAGGAAATGCCGCTGGCCGTCGTGCATGGGCAACCGGTCCTGCAGATCCCGCAGGACCTGTACATCCCGCCGGATGCACTGGAAGTCATCCTGGATGCCTTCGAAGGTCCGCTGGACCTGCTGCTGTACCTGATCCGCCGGCAGAACCTGGACGTGCTGGACATCCCCGTGGCCGAGATCACCCGGCAGTACGTGGAGTACATCACCGTGATGCGCGAGCTGCGCTTCGAACTGGCGGCCGAGTATCTGGTGATGGCAGCGATCCTGGCCGAGGTGAAGTCGCGCATGCTGCTGCCGCGCCCGGTCAGCGACGAAGGCGATGAAGCCGATCCGCGCGCCGAACTGGTGCGCCGGCTGCAGGAGTACGAACGTTTCAAGCAGGCGGCGGAGGACATCGATGCCCTGCCCCGCCAGGACCGGGACACCACGGTGGCCCATGCCTTCATGCCCGAACGCGCCACGGTGAAACTGCCGCCGCCGGTGGACCTGAAGGAGATGCTGCTGGCACTGCACGATGTGCTCAAGCGCGCCGAGCTGTTCAGCGGCCACGCGATCAAGCGCGAGGCGCTGAGCGTGAGGCAGCGCATGGGCGAAGTGCTCGGCCGCATGGAAGACGGCAGGTTCTACCGTTTTGAAAGCCTGTTCACTGCTGAAGAAGGCAAGCTGGGCGTGCTGGTCACCTTCCTGGCCGTGCTGGAACTGGCCAAGGAGCAACTGCTGGACATCGTCCAGGAGGAACCGCTGGCGGCGATCTACGTGAAGTCGCTGGCGGCCGGCAACACCAATGCCCCGCTGCAGTTCAGCAGCGAGTTCGACGACAACGACGCCGCCAACGAGAACGAGTGAGCGCTGCCTGCCGATGGATCAACCGCTGATCAACCGCATTGTCGAAGGTGCCCTGCTGGCCTCCAGCCAGCCGCTGACCCTGGCCCAGCTGAAAGACCTGTTCCCGGAGGAGGAACCAGCACCGCCGGGCAGCATCGAACGTGCGCTGGAGCACCTGCGCGAAGGCTGCGAAGGCCGCGGCGTGGAACTGGTCGAGGTCGCCTCCGGCTTCCGCTACCAGGTCACCGGCGAGGTGCATGGCTGGATCAGCCGGCTGTGGACCGAACGCAAGACCCGCTACACCCGTGCCACCCTGGAAACGCTGGCGCTGATCGCCTACCGGCAACCGATCACCCGCGGCGAGATCGAGCAGGTGCGCGGCGTCGCTGTCAGCAGCAACATCATCCAGGCACTGGAAGAACGCGAATGGATCCGCGTCGTCGGCCACCGCGACGTGCCCGGCAAGCCGGCACTGTTCGGCACCACCAAGGGCTTCCTGGATTACTTCGGCCTCAAGCGCCTGGATGAGCTGCCGCCGCTGTCGGAGTTGAAGGACCTGGGCGAGCTGGAACCACAGCTGGCCCTGGACCGCGATGCACCGGCTGCCGCCAGCGCCGACGGCCCCGACGTTTCGGCCGAGCCGGACGGGGCCGCCAATGATGATGCCGGCCTGGCCGGTGGCAACACCCCGTATTCCGCCGACGCAGTCCCTGCGGCGGCCACCGATGAGCAAGCACCTTCGCCCCTCGATGATGGGCACCCCGATTCCGCGCCGGGCGAGCGCGCGGTGCCAGTGAACGAACGCGAAGACAACGCCGTCGCGACGACGACCGTGGCTGTTGACCAAGCCGATTCCGAACCAGAGGCCGACCTCGAAACCGTCGGCCGGAGCAAAACTGATGAGTGACACCCCTCGCAAGCTGTCGTTGAACAAGCTCTCGCTCAAGCGCGAAGCCACCTCCGAACAGTTCAAGTTGGAAGAACGCCTGCACAAGGTCCTGGCCCAGGCCGGCCTTGGCTCGCGCCGCGCGCTGGAACAGCGCATCGCCGAAGGCCTGGTCAAGGTCAACGGTGAAGTTGCGCAGACCGGCATGTCGGTCAAGAGCGGCGACAAGATCGAACTGGACGGCCGCGGCTTCGTCGCCACGGCGCTGTCCGAACCCTCGCGCGTGCTGGTCTACAACAAGCCGGAAGGCGAAGTGACCACCCGCGAAGACCCCGAAGGCCGTCCGACCGTGTTCGAATCGCTGCCGCCGCTGAAGGGCGCGCGCTGGATCGCGATCGGTCGCCTCGACATCAACACCACCGGCCTGCTGCTGGCGACCACCGACGGTGAACTGGCCAACGCGATGATGCACCCGTCCTTCGAGGTCGAGCGCGAGTACGTGGTCCGCGTGCGTGCACCGGAAGGCCAGGAAAAGGTGGCCGATGCCATCGTCGACCGCCTTGCCCGTGGCGTCGCGCTGGAAGACGGCCCGGCCAAGTTCGACGAGATCGAACGCATCGGCGGTACCGATTCGCACGACTGGTTCCGCGTCGTGGTCAAGGAAGGCCGCAACCGCGAAGTGCGCCGCCTGTGGGAATCGCAGGGCTGCCAGGTCAGTCGCCTCAAGCGCACCCGCTACGGCCGGGTCAGCCTGCCGCGCGAACTGGCCCGTGGCCAGTCGGTCGAGCTGCCGAGCGCCCAGGTCGAAGCGCTGCGTGCTGAACTGAAGCTGGAAGAAGGCGCCCCGTCGGCCCTCACCCTGCAGCCGGTGATCGGCCAGCGCCGCGCCGCCAAGACCACCGTGCGCGTGCGCGAAGGCGGCCGTGGCAACGCTTACGTCAATGGCCACAGCACGGCCGACGAAGGGCGCGAACTGCGCCGTTTCGACACCCTGCGCGAAGACCGTGGCCGTGGCCGCGGCGGCAAGGGGGGTGGCTTCAAGGGCGGCCTCACGGTCAGCGGCGAAGCCGCGGCCAAGCAGTCGCAGAAGCCGTTCAAGCAGCGCAAGCCGAAGAATGACCGTTCGCTGCCGGAAGGCAATCCGGCTGCGTTCCGCACCTGGTACGTGCCCGATGGCGTCAGCACCGGCCCGAGCGGCCACCGCAACGCCGGTCCGGGCGCGCGTGGTCCGGGCGGCGGCCAGGGCCGTCCTTATGGCAAGCCGAAGGGTCCAGGCGCCGCAGGCGGCCAGGGTCGCGGTGGTGCCGGTGGCCAGGGCCGTCCCGGCGCGGGCAACCGCAGCCAGGGCGCGCAGGGCAACAAGCATCCGTACGGGCATCCGGGCAACGCCCCGAGCTTCCCGTCCGACCACGCCAACCCGGGCTTCAATCCGTATGGCAGCCCGAAGCCGGCGCAGGGTGCCCGTCCGGGCAGCCGCGGTCCCGGCGGCGGCCACCGTGGCCCGGGTGGCCCCGGTGGCAATCGCGGCCCCGGCGGTCCGGGGGGCAACCGCGGTGCGGGCGGCCCCGGCGGCAATCGTGGCCCGGGTGGCCCCCGTCGCGGCGGTCCGCGCGGCGGCTGATCGGCAGCACACCTGACATGAAAAACCCCGGCATTGGCCGGGGTTTTTCGTTATCGGGTGCCGCCGCGACGGGAACCGGTCAACGCCGGCTGATGGTGAAAGCCGTGCCGTCCACACCCAGGTCCCAGCCCTTGCCGGTACCGGACAGCGCCAGCGAGATGTCGCCCTTGGTCATCACCTGCGCATTGCTGGATTTCACCGCACCGGCATGAGCCCCCACCGACGCGTAGGTACCGAGCAGTTCATCCACGCTGACGGCGCCGGTGAAGCTGCCGCGCCCGTCGGTGATCTTCGATTTGCCAACGGTCAGGCCACCGCCCTTCATCTGGATGCGCACCGGCAGACTGGCACCGTTGCTGCAGCTGACGGTGCCGGTGCCCGAGGCCGTCTTGTAGATCAGCGACCAGCCGGACAGGTTGTAGCGCAGGTGGCAGTCGAGGTTGCCACCGGCATGCGCGGCCGGAGCCAGGGAGGTGGCGGCCAGCGCCAGCAGCAGGGCAAGGGACTTGTTCATCGGCAGGACTTCCACAGCGTTCGGACTGCCGGCGAATCTAGCAGCGCGCGCGTGCAGGGTGAATGCAGGCGCGCGCGGTGATGCGGGCAGCGTTCAGCCCTTCGCTCAGGCCTGCACGTCCAGATGGAAGGCGTCGGCATCGAGCATCGCCGGGAAGCGCGCACGGTGCAGCGCCAGCGCGTCGGCCGAAATGGTGGTGGTCACCACCTGCTCGCGCTCGCGGATCTCCACCTGCGGCTGGCCGAGAAAATCCAGCACGGCGCTGTCGCCGGCATAGTGCAGCTGGTTGCCGTCCACGCCGACACGGTTGACCGCAGCGACGAAGCACAGGTTCTCGATGGCGCGTGCGCGCAGCAGTGTCTTCCACGCGTAGGCACGCGCCGAGGGCCAGTTGGCAACGAAGATCTGCAGATCGAAATCCAGCTGTTCCGGCCGTTCCACGTTGTAGCGGTTGCGGCAGAACACCGGGAACCGCAGGTCGTAGCAGACCTGCGGATTGATGCGCCAGCCCTTCCATTCCACGCAGAGCCGGTCGCGGCCGGCGGCATAGCGCTCGTGCTCGCCGCCATAGCGGAACAGGTGGCGCTTGTCGTAGTACTGCAGTCCACCGTCGGGGGTCGCGAACAGCAGCCGGTTGTACACGCCCGCGCCGTCGCGCAGCTGCACGCTGCCGACCACCGCCGCGTTCAAGGCCCGGGCCTGTTCGCGCACCCACGCCACGGTGGGGCCATCCATGCCTTCAGCCTGGGCGATGGCCTCGTTGGAGAAGCCACTGGTGAAGGTCTCGGGCAGGATCACTAGATCTGTGGTGCCGGCGAGCGGCGCCAGCAGCGCGCCATAGTAGGTGCGGTTGCCGGCCGGGTCGTGCCAGCGGGTGTCGCCCTGGACGAGGGAAATGCGCAGATCCTGCATGGTCGTCCCTCCGCTCACAGCAGGCGCAGGCGTTCGATCGCCGCGTCCAGGGTCGCCTCGTTCTTGGCGAAGCACAGCCGTACCAGGCGCTGGCCGGTCGGTGCGGTTTCGTAGAACGGCGACAGCGGGATGGCGGTGACGCCCTTCTCGATGGTCAGCCACTTCACGAACTCATGGTCGGGCAGATCGCTGATGGCCGAGTAATCGACCAGCTGGAAGTAGCCGCCCGGCACAGGCAGCGGCTTCAGCCGCGTACCGGCCAGCTGCTCGCGGAAGCGGTCACGCTTGGCCTGGTAGAACGCGCCCAGTTCCAGGTGGTGCTCCGGTTCGTCGCGGATCATCGCGGCAAAGCCATACTGGGCCGGGCCGAAGCTGGTGAAGGTGTTGTACTGGTGCACCTTGCGGAATTCCGCGGTCAGCAGCGGCGGCGCCACCGCATAACCGATCTTCCAGCCGGTGCAGTGGTAGGTCTTGCCGAAGCTGGAGATGACGAAGGTCCGCTCGCGCAGTTCCGGGTAGCGCAGCACCGATTCGTGGCGGCGGCCATCGTAGATGATGTGCTCGTACACCTCATCGGAAATCAGGTAGATCTGCGTGCCACGCAGCACGTCGGCCAGCGCCTGAATGTCGGCCTCGTCCAGCATCGCACCGGAGGGGTTGTGCGGGGTGTTGACCATCAGCATGCGGGTGCGCGGCGTGATGGCCGCACGCACGCGGTCCCAGTCCACGGCGAACGTCTGCGGGTCCAGCGGCACGTGCACGGCGGTTGCGCCGGCCAGCTCGATGGCCGGCTCGTAGCAGTCATATGCGGGGTCCAGCACGATCACCTCCTCGCCGGCACGCACCACGGCGTGGATGGCGTTGAAGATGGCCTCGGTCGCGCCGCTGGTGACGGTGATTTCGGTGTCCGGGTCGACCTGGGCGCCATACAGGTCCAGTGACTTCTGCGCGATGGCCTGGCGCAGCGGCGCCACACCGGTCATCGGCGGATACTGGTTCAGGCCGGCCGCCATCGCCCTGGCGGTTTCGTCGATCAGGCGCTGCGGCGCGGAAAAATCCGGAAACCCCTGGCCCAGATTGACTGCACCGTGCTCGGCAGCGAGCTGGGACATGACGGTGAAGATGGTGGTACCGACCTTGGGCAGCTTGGTGGTGGGTTGCATCGGCCTGGGCTAATGGGAACAAGGGCTGGAAGTGTACGAAATCCGGACCCGGCCTGCGGCGCGGGCCGGTCGTGACGGGTCATGCCGGGCGGCTGTTTGCACATGCCCTTTCAGCGGGATACCGCGCTTGACGCTCGCCGGGCGTGGCCCGGCGCTACCGGGCGGATTTCATCGCTACAATTGCCGCCGCACTCCGGCATGAAGATCCCTGCCCCTTGGACACCCCTGCATTGCTGGCCGCCAGCGGCCTGAGCTTCTCGCGCAATGACGCGCCCGTGTTCGGCCCGCTGGACTTCCACGTGGATGCTGGCGAGGCGCTGCTCGTGCAGGGCGGCAACGGTGCCGGCAAGACCACCCTGCTGCGCGTGCTCGCCGGCCTTGCGCGACCCGGCGCCGGCCAGGTGCGGATCGACGGCAGGCCCGCCAGCAACGCCGAACGGGCGCGCTACGTCGCCTATCTCAGCCATCTTCCCGCGCTGAAGCCGGACCTGGACACGCTGGAGAACCTGCACTTCCTGTGCGGCCTGCACGGGCGCCGCGCGCGGCAGATGCCGGGCAATGCGCTGGCCATCGTCGGCCTGGCCGGGTATGAGGACACCCTGGTGCGGCACCTGTCGGCCGGACAGAAGCGGCGGCTGGCGCTGGCCCGCATCTGGCTCTCGCCCGCCCCGCTGTGGCTGCTCGACGAGCCCTACGCCAACCTCGACCTGGAGGGCATCACCCTGGTCAACCGGATGATTTCGGCACACCTGCGTGCAGGTGGCGCCGCCCTGGTCACCACCCATGGGGCCTACGCCGCACCACCGGTGCGTACCCGCCAGCTCGACCTCGGCGGTGCCGCATGATCGCCCCGGGTACCGAACCGGGCCTGTGGCAGACCGCGCGCGCCCTGGTCAGGCGTGACCTGCGCCTGCTCTGGCGCCGCCGCGGCGATGCGTTGCAGCCGCTGCTGTTCGCCCTGCTGGTGGTGGTGCTGTTCGCACTGGCACAGGGACGCGATCCACAGCCGCTGGCGGCGACCGCTGGTGCGGTGCTGTGGCTGGCGGTGCTGCTGGCCGGGCAGCTTGCGCTGGATTCGCTGTTCCGCTCCGACGCGGAGGATGGCTCGCTGGAGCAATGGCTGCTGGCACCGGTGCCACTGGCGTGGCTGGTGCTGGTGCGGGTGCTGCTGCACTGGGCCACCACGGCCCTGCCACTGATCGTACTGAGCCCGCTGCTGGCGGAAATGCTGCATCTGCCGCATGACCAGCTGCCGATGTTGCTGGCATCGTTGCTGCTGGGAACACCGTTGCTGAGCCTGATCGGTGGTGTGGTCGCTGCACTGACCGTGGGCATCCGGCGCTCTGGTATTCTCGTGGCGTTGCTGTCGTTGCCGTTGTACGTGCCGGTGCTGGTCTTCGGTGCAGGCAGCCTGGCTGCAGCCAGCCGTGGACAGGATCCGGTCGGCGCGCTGCTGATGCTGGGTGCCGGCCTGCTGGTGGCACTGGTGCTGGCACCGCTGGCGACTGCCGCTGCGATTCGTATTTCTCTGAGTTGATCGAGCTGAGAGCCAATCCACCCCTGCTGGATAGCCGTCACGCATGAATCCGATTGTCCGCTGGTTCCACCAACTCGGTTCTCCGCCCACGTTCGATCGTTTCGCCGCCCGCTGGTCGCGGGTGTTCTACCTCGCGGCCGTGCCGGTCCTGCTTGTCGGAATCTGGCAGGCATTGCTGGTGGTGCCGCCGGAAGCCCGGCAGCTGGACAGTTTCCGCATCCTCTACATCCATGTGCCCAGCGCCTGGATGAGCCTGTTCGTATTCGCGCTGATGGCGCTGTACGCCGCCATTGCCCTGATCTGGCGGATCAAGGTCTGCGAGATCCTGGCCATGGCGTGCGCGCCGATGGGCGCGGGGTTCACGCTGATCACCCTGCTCACCGGCAGCATCTGGGGCAAGGGCACGTGGGGGACCTGGTGGGACTGGGACCCGCGCATGACCAGCGAACTGGTGCTGCTGTTCCTGTATCTGGGCGTGATCGGCCTGTACCACGCCATCGAGGACCGCCGCAGTGCCGCCCGTGCGGCCGGCCTGCTGGCCATCGTCGGCGTCAGCCTGCTGCCGGTGATCCGCTATTCCGTGGACTGGTGGGGTGGGTTGCACCAGCGCCAGTCGATCAACGTGTTCGGTGAATCGGCCATCGACAGTGCGATGATCGCCCCCCTGTGGTGGATGGTGATCGGCACCAAGTTCTGGTTCGCCGGTTCAGTGCTGGCCAAGGCGCGTGCCGACAATCTCGACCGCGAGGCCGGCAAGGCCTGGGTCGGTGGCCGCATCGACGCCGCGCAGGCTGCTGCGGAGAACCCGCAATGAGCCACCTGCCCTACGTGATCGGTGCGTACGCGGTGTTCGTGCTGGTGCTCTGCGCCGACGCGCTCGGTTCCTGGCTGCGCCTGCGCGCCGCCCGGCGCATGGCACAGGCCCGGCAGCAGCGGCAGCAGGCACGTGCCAGCGCCCAGGATGTCCCACCGTCGCTGTCCACGGAGCTGGAACGATGACACCGGTCCAACGCCGCCGCCTGGCCTGGGTCCTGCTGGCCCTGCTCGCTTCCGGCCTGGCCACCGCGCTGGTGGCGATGGCACTGGAGCGCAACATTGCCTACCTGTACACGCCCTCCGAAGTGCTGCGTGGCGACGTCGAGCCGCAATCGCGGTTCCGCCTCGGTGGCATGGTGGTGAAGGGTTCCTTCAACCGCCCGCCCGGCTCGCTGGATGCCCACTTCCTGGTCACCGATGGCGATGCCCAGCTGGCGGTGACGACCTCGCGCATCCTGCCGGACATGTTCGCCGAAGGCACGGCCGTGGTCGCCAGCGGCCGCCTGCAGGAGGGCGCGCTGCAGAATGCCGTGTTCATCGCCGACGAAGTGCTGGCCAAGCATGACGAGCAGTACGTGCCGAAGGAAGTGGCCGACAAGATGGGCCAGGCCCATCTCAAGCACGACGTGCCGGTGACGGCACCCGAGGTCCGCTGAGTGCTGCCCGAACTGGGTCAGATCCTGCTGCTGTGCGCACTGCTGGCGTCGCTGCTGCTGGCCGGCCTGCCGCTGGCCGGTGCCCATCGCGGCAACGCGGCGTGGATGGCGGTGGCACGGCCGGCCGCTTACGCGCAGCTGCTGCTGGTGGCCGGTGCATTCGCGGTGCTGACCGCCACCTTCGTGCAGCAGGACTTCTCGGTGCGCTACGTGGCCGAGAACTCCAACTCGCTGCTGCCACTCATCTACCGCTACTCGGCGGTGTGGGGCGCGCACGAAGGCTCGCTGCTGATGTGGGCGCTGGTGCTGGCGCTGTGGACTGGAGCGGTCGCGCTGTTCTCACGGCACCTGCCCCGGCACGTGCAGGCGCGCGTGCTGGCGGTGATGGGCATCGTCAGCGTGGGCTTCCTCGCCTTCCTGATCTTCACCTCCAACCCGTTCCTGCGCTTGAACCCGGCCCCGCTGGAGGGCCGTGACCTCAATCCGCTGCTGCAGGATCCGGGACTGATCATCCACCCGCCGATGCTGTACCTGGGCTACGTGGGTTTCGCGGTGCCGTTCGCCTTCGCCGTGGCCGCGCTGCTGGAGGGACGCGTGGACGCGCGCTGGCTGCGCTGGACGCGGCCATGGACCAATGTCGCCTGGGCCTTCCTGACCCTGGGCATCGCCCTGGGCAGCTGGTGGGCCTACTACGAACTGGGCTGGGGCGGCTGGTGGTTCTGGGATCCGGTCGAGAACGCCAGCTTCATGCCGTGGCTGGTCGGCGCCGCACTGATCCACTCCCAAGCGGTCACCGAGAAGCGCGGCACCTTCGGCAGCTGGACCCTGCTGCTGGCGATCGCCGCATTCGCGCTGTCGCTGCTGGGCACGTTCCTGGTGCGCTCCGGCGTGCTGACCAGCGTGCACTCGTTCGCCGCCGATCCTTCGCGGGGCCTGTTCATCCTCGTGTTCCTGTCACTGCTGGTGGGTGGAAGCCTGCTGCTGTACACGCTGCGCGCGGGCCAGCTGAGCATCGACGCCGATGATGCCCGCCGCGGCTTCACCGCAACCTCGCGCGAAACGCTGCTGCTGGCCAACAACCTGCTGCTGGCCACCGCCTGCGCGATGGTCCTGCTCGGCACGCTGTACCCGCTGCTGGCCGATGCGCTGGCGCTGGGAAAGATTTCGGTCGGCCCACCCTACTTCGGCAGCCTGTTCCTGCTGTTGATGGCGCCGTTGGTGCTGCTGCTGCCCTTCGGCCCGCTGGTGAAATGGCAGCGCGACCAGCCTTCGCACACGATGGCCCTGCTCGCCCCCTGGTTCGGCCTGGCGGTACTGCTCGGTGCGCTGGCCTGGTGGCAGGCGCCGCAGAACGGATGGAAAGCCGGCATCGGCGTCGCCGCGGCGGCCTGGGTCGCGCTGGGCACCGCCCGCTTCGTCTGGCAGCGGTTGCGTGGCAATGGCCGCTTTACTGCCGAAATGCTCGGCATGATCGTTGCCCATGCCGGCGTCGCCGTGTTTCTGGCGGGCGCGTTGCTGGTGGAAGCGCTGAACGTGCAGCGCGAAGTGGCGCTGGCACCGGGCCAGCAGATCGTGGTCGGCGGTCACGAAGTGCGCTTCGAAGGCGTGGATCACCGCGAGGGCCCCAACTTCATTGCCGACCGCGGTCATCTGCGGGTGTTCCGCGACGGCCGCGAACTGGCCCTGCTGCATCCGGAGAAGCGGCAGTACGCCAGCGGTGGCCAGGTGATGACCGAGGCCGGCATCGATGCGCGCATCGGCGGTGATGTCTACGTGGCATTGGGTGAGCCGCTGGGCAACAATGCATGGGCGGTCCGCGTCCACATCAAACCGTTCGTGCGCTGGATCTGGCTGGGCGCGCTGCTGATGGCCCTGGGTGGATTCATCACCGCCGCTGACCGCCGCTTCCGTCGTCCGTAGGAGTTTCCATGTCCGAGTCCCCCGCCCCGCGCCCCTCCCGCCCGCTGCCGCCGGTCGCCATCGTTATCGGCGTGCTGTTCTTCTTCGGCCTGCTCGGGTTGATGATCTACGGCGTGATGAAGTCGGGCGACCCGCAGCGCGACGTGCTGCCTTCGGCCCTCATCGACAAGCCCGCCCCCGCCTTCGCGCTGCCGGTGCTGCACGATCCGCAGATGATCGTGCGCAGCGAAGAACTGCGCGGTGCGCCCTATCTGCTGAACGTCTGGGGCAGCTGGTGCGCGGCCTGCCGCGAGGAACACCCGGTACTGACCCGTTTCGCCGAGAGCAAGCGCGTGCGCGTGATCGGCTACAACTGGAAAGACGACCCCACCGATGCCCTGCACTGGCTGGAACAGCTGGGCAATCCGTTCATGGTCGTGCTCAGCGACATCGAAGGCCGTACCGCGATCGACTGGGGCGTAACGGCCGCGCCGGAGACCTTCCTCGTCGACGGCAGCGGCATCGTGCGCTGGAAGTACAGCGGAGCGATGACGCAGAAGGTGGTCGACGAGAAGCTGATCCCGGCGCTGGAGAAGATCGAGAAGGCTCAGAACGATGCGGCCGGTTCGCAGCGCGTTGCTCCGTAGCGGCCTGCGCGGGCTGCTGGTACTGCTGCTGGCCGGGTCGTTGCCCGGCCTGGCGCAGCAACCACTGCATGACCCAAAGCCGCTGCAGTTCCGTGATGCAGCGGAGGAGCGTCGTTTCCACGACCTCGCCGCGCAGCTGCGCTGCGTGCAGTGCCAGAACCAGTCGCTGGCCGATTCCAACGCCCAGATCGCCCAGGACCTGCGCCGGGAGGTACTGCAGCTGATGCAGCAGGGCCATGACGATACGCAGATCAAGCGCTTCCTCGTCGCCCGCTATGGCGACTTCGTGCTTTACCAGCCCCCACTGCAGCCGGGCACCTGGTTGCTGTGGGGTGGTCCGCTGCTGGTACTGGGCGCCGGCGCGCTGGTGGTGGTGGGCATCGTCCGCCGTCGTGCCCGCACCGTGGCCGCCGCACCGCCGACATCGGCCGACGTGGGAGAGGACTGGTGAACGATTGGCTGCTTTTCGCGGCTGCCGCCAGCGCTGCGCTCACTGCGCTGCTGGTGTTGTGGCCGCTGCGGCGGCAAGGCCGCACCGGCTTCGTCGTCGCCGTGGCTGCCGTGGGCATCGCCGGCGCCTGCCTGTACCAGCTGGTGGGGTACCCGCAGGCGGCACGGGTGCAGCCGGCGCCATCGGTGGCGACCCTGCGCGAGGGCGTGCAGGCCCTGCAGGGCGCGCTGCAGCGCGATCCACAACGTGCCGATGGCTGGGCCCTGCTCGGCCGCTCGCAGAGCGAACTGGGCAACGCCGCCGCGGCTGCCGAAGCCTTCGCACGCGCGGTGGCACTGGCACCGGACGACCCGGGCGTGCTGGTGGAAGCGGCGCAGGCGCGCGCCCAGGCCGATGCCGGAAAGCAGTTCGACGACACCGCTGTATCGTGGCTGCAGCGGGCGCGCACGCTGGCGCCCGAAGCCGAACGGGCCAGCTGGCTGCTCGGCATCGCCCTGCGCCAGCGCGGCCGCAACAACGAAGCCGCCGATGTCTGGAGCGGCCTGCTGCCGCACCTGGAACCGGGTGCCGCGCAGGCGCTGCAGGCACAGATCGCCATTGCCCGCGAAGCGGCCGCACAGGCGCATGATCCGGCCCCGGCGACCTCGCCTGCACTGCTGCAGGTGCGTGTGCAGCTGCCCACCTCCGTGCAGCATGCGCAATGGCCCGCGGGCGCGCAGATCTTCGTGCTGGCACGTGCGGTCGGCGGCCCGCCGATGCCGGTCGCGGTGCGCAAGCTGCCTCTGGCTGGTTTTCCCGGCACGGTCGGACTTGGCGACGGCGACAGTCCAATGCCCACCGCCCCCCTGTCAGCGCATCGCGAGGTGGAAGTGCTGGCGCGGATCTCGCGCAGTGGCAGTGCCAATCGCGGCGACGGTGACCTGCAGAGCCTGCCGGTAAAGGTGACCCTGCCGCATGAGGACGTGGTGGAACTGCGGTTTCCGTAGCACCGCACCGCTGCGCTCGCCGGGCACGGCCCGGCGCTACCTGTGCGCTTGCCATCGGTAGCGCCGGGCCCTGCCCGACAGAGGGTTGGCGTGCGACATTCGCCCGCTGATGGAAACCAGCGTGTCGCCAGCTCCACATGTGGCCCCGCTAGAATGCCCGCATGACCGAATTCATTCCGCCCGGCACCCGCTTCCATGCCCTGCCTTCGCCCTTCCCGTTCAAGCGCGGCGGCGCCCTGCACGGTGCGCGCGTGGCCTACGAGACCTGGGGCACGCTGGCTGCCGATGGGGGCAACGCGATCCTGATCGTCACCGGCCTGTCGCCGGACGCACATGCCGCCGGCAACGCAGGCAATCCCGCACCGGGCTGGTGGGAGGCGATGCTCGGGCCGGGCAAGCCGATCGATACCGACCGCTGGTTCGTGGTCTGCGTGAACTCGCTGGGCAGCTGCAAGGGCTCGACAGGACCGGCATCGATCAATCCGGCGACCGGCGAACCGTACCGACTCGACTTTCCCGAACTGTCGATCGAAGACGGCGCACGCGCCGCCGTCGAGGTGGTGCGTGCGCTGGGTATCGAACGGCTGGCCTGCGTGATCGGCAACTCGATGGGCGGCATGACCGCGCTGGCGGTGCTGATGCTGCATCCGGGAATCGCGCGCAGCCACATCAACATTTCCGGCAGTGCGCAGGCTCTGCCGTTCTCCATCGCCATCCGATCGCTGCAGCGGGAAGCGATCCGTCTCGATCCACGCTGGAACAGTGGCCGCTACGACGACACCCAGTACCCTGAATCCGGCATGCGCATGGCGCGCAAGCTGGGGGTGATCACCTACCGCTCGGCGCTGGAATGGGACGGCCGCTTCGGTCGCGTGCGCCTGGATTCGGACCAGGCCGACGACGATCCGTTCGGCCTGGAGTTCCAGGTCGAAAGTTATCTCGAAGGCCACGCGCGCCGCTTCGTGCGCTTCTTCGATCCGAACTGCTATCTGTACCTGAGCCGCTCGATGGACTGGTTCGACCTGGCCGAGTATGCCGATGGCGATGTCATGGCTGGACTGGCCAGAATCCGTGTGGACAAGGCGCTGGCCATCGGTGCCAACACCGACATCCTGTTCCCGGTGCAGCAGCAGCAGCAGGTGGCCGACGGCCTGCGCGCCGGCGGCGCCGATGCACGCTTCATCGGACTGGACTCGCCGCAGGGCCATGATGCCTTCCTGGTCGATTTCGATCGGTTCGGCCCGGCTGTTCGCAGCTTCCTCGACACGCTCTAGTGGGATGGCGGCGTCATCTCGCGCTGGCCGCCTTCGGCGCGCTGATCGCACTGACGATCAGCGGCGTTCTGCCCCTGTGGCTGGGCGGCTGGTGCCTGCTGGCCAGTGCCGTGTCGTTTGGCCTGTATGGCCATGACAAGCGCGCCGCACAACGCAACCACCGGCGCATTCCGGAACGGACACTCCAGCTGCTGGCCTTCGCCGGCGGCTGGCCTGGCGCATTGCTGGGCCAGGCGACGTTCCGCCACAAGCATCGCAAAGCCGCATTCCAGTGGGTGTTCGGGTTGTGCGTGCTGGCCAATGTGGCCTCGATCGCCGTGATGCTGCTCGAATTTTCCTGATGAGGCGCGCCGCTCACACCTCGCGGATCAGCACGCCATCGCGCAACCGGTACTGCGCGTCGACCACGCCATCGGGCAGGTCGTCATGGGTGATCATCAACAGGCTGCGACCGTCCAGCAGGCCGGCCAGATCCTGCAGCAGCGCATGGGCCGTGTCCACGTCCAGGCCTTCGGTCGGTTCGTCCAGCAACAGGATCGGCGCGTTGCGCAACAGCGCGCGGGCCAGCGCCAGGCGTCGCGCCTGACCCGCGGACATCGTCGCACCGTTCTCGCCAACCCAGGCCAGCAGGCCACCATTGCGCTCGGCCCACTCGCCCAGCCGCACCCTGTGCAACACCGCCCACAGTGCAGCATCGTCGGCATCAGGATCCCCCAGGCGCAGGTTCTCCGCCACGCTGCCGGCGAACACCGGGGCGTTCTGCGGCAGCCAGGCCAGCTGCCGATGCCAATCGGCCTGGGCGAAATCACGCAGGTCCCGCCCGCCATAGGTCAGCCGGCCCTGCTGCGGATCCCACAGGCGCAGCAGCAGGCTGGACAACGTGGTCTTGCCGCAGCCACTGTCGCCACGGATCGCGATGCGCTCGCCGGGCGCCAACGTCAGCTGCAGCCCGCGCAGCACCGGGCGTACCGCCCCCGGCCACTGGAAGTGGACGTCATCCCAGTGCACGCGTGCGTGCACCGGAACCGGCTGCGGTGCCAGCGGTTCGTCCACGGCCGGCGGCTGCTCGACGATGGACTGCAGGCGATCGGCCGAGATGCGACCGGACTGCAACGACTGCCATGCCAGGCCCATCCCCGCCCACAGCTCGATCAGCGCCACCGTCAGGAACACCAGTCCGGCTGCCATTTCAGCCGCGATGCGCTGCTGCTCGGCCGCATGCAGGGCCAGTGCCAGCATGGCCACCAGGCCGAGCCCGGCCACGCTGCCGTGCAGTGTCGACGCGGCGATCAGGCGCCAGCGGCGACGGCGATCACGCGCGGCCAACTGCTTGGCGGCCACCCGCACCTTCAGCTGCCACGCCGCATCGGCATGCAGCGTCGCCAGATCACCCGCGCCTTCCAGTCCTTCAAACGCGGCAGTGCGCAGCGCGGCTCGATGCGCGGCGCGATCCGCTTCCTCGCCATCGCGGCCACGCACGCCCAGCCACGGCACACCGAAGGCAATCAGCGCGGCCAGCACCGCCAGCAGCACCGCTGCGGACGGCAGGATCATCGCCGCCGACAGCACGGCCACCATCGACAGGGCACCCAGCGCGACCAGCGGGCCCAGCGCGCGGACCAGCAGGCCGTCCACTTCACCGATATCACCGAGCAGGCGCGCGAGCAGCTCGCCGGTGCGGGTGGCCCCCAGCCGCGCGGGCGCCAGCGGCAGGGCGCGCCGGAAGAACCACACCCGCAGGTCACGGGCGATGCGCAACGTGGCATCGTGGCCAACCAGCTTCTCGAAATAACGGGAAACGATGCGTGCCATGGTCAGGCCACGGATGCCGGCCGAAGGCGAAAAGAAGTTGAAGCCCTGGCCGAGACCGGCGGCACCGGCCAGCGCCGCTGCGGTGAGGAAGCCACCGGACAGGCCAAGCAGGGCGGTGCCTGCCAGCATCGTGGTCCACAGCAGCAGCATGGTCAGCAGCAGACGCGGCCGCTGCTGCAGGAACACCGCACGCAGCGTATCGGGCGAGCGGCTCATGCGTGCACCGCCTGCGCCGGCTCGACCAGACGGCCTTCCGGCAGCAGCAGGCAGCGATCAGCCCAGGCGATCACGGCCGGGCTGTGGGTGGCAACCACCACGCTGCGGCCACGCGCGTAGGCGGCAAGACTGCGCAGCAGTGCTGCTTCGGTATCTGCATCGAGGAAGGCGGTCGGCTCATCCAGCAACAGCACCTGCGGGTCGCGCAGCAGCAGGCGGGCCAGGCCGATGCGTCGTGCCTCGCCTCCGGACAGGCCGAAGCCGCGTTCACCGATGATCGTGTCCAGCCCCTGCGGCAGCCCCTGCGCGAACGTGAGCACCTGCGCTGCCTCGGCCACCGCGCGCAATCGTGCATCACTGGCGCCAGGATCGGCCAGCCGCAGGTTATCGGCGATGCTGCCGTGGAACAGATAGGGGCGCTGGCTGGCATAGGCCACCTGCACGCCGGGGCGCAGCATCAGCCTGCCCTCGCGCGGCGGCAGCCAGCCGGCCAGTGCCTCCAGCAGCGTGCTCTTGCCGCTGCCGCTGGCACCCACCAGTGCCAGCCGCTGGCCTGGCTCCAGCAACACATCCACGCCCTGCAGCACATCCTGTGACGCGCCCAGCGGGCGCAGCACCAGGCCCTGCGCCTGCAGCGGCGGCAGTGCGGCCTCGGCCGGCTCCACTGCCAGCGGCACGACCTCGTTCTCGATCAGTCCCTGCTCATCCGGCAACGACTGCAGCAGGCGCTCCACTTCGGCTGCCGCGGCCAGCGCGTTGGCACGATCGTGATAATGCGCGGCCAGCCGTCGCAGCGGCGCGTAGAATTCCGGTGCCAGCAGCAGGCAGAACAGGCCTGCGCCCAACGTCGGCACGGCCGCATGCAGCGACATCATGCCCAGATAGCTCAAGCCCAGGTACAGCGCGACCATCGCCACGCTGACGGAAGCGAAGAACTCCAGCACCGTGGACGACAGGAACGCGATCCGCAGCACTTTCATCGTGCGCAGCCGCACGCCCTCGGCAGCGGCTTCTATGCCCGCCAGCTCAGCCTCGCCCCGTCCGTACACGCGCAGCAGGCCCAGGCCCTTGATACGGTCGGCGAAATGGCCGCTCATGCGCGCCAGCTCACCCAGCTGCGCGCGACCTGCCGCTTCGGCGCCCCACCCCACCAGCATCATGAAGAACGGCACCAGCGGCGCCGTGAACAGCAGGATCAGCGCCACCACCCAATCCACCCAGGCCACCGCGGCCAGGATCAGCACGGGCACCACCACCACTTCAGTGCGCACCGGCAGGAAACCGCTGTAATAATTCTCGATCGCATCACCGTGATGCAGCAGCAGCTCGCCCAGCTCGCCGGTGCGGCGCTGCCGCAGCCACAGCGGCCCGTGGCCGAGCAGGCGCGCGAACACGCGCTCGCGCAGGGCCAGGCGGGCAGTGTCGGCAACATCGCCGGCGGCAGCCTGGGTCGCGCTGCCCAATGCCGTGCGCAGCAACAGGATCAGCGCCAGTGCGGCCAGCACCGGCAGGCCCGAGGACAGCGGCGCCTGCTCCACCAGCACCTGCTGCACCAGCCAGGCGATGGCGGCGGCCTGGCCGATCAGCAGCGCGCCGGACAGGCTGATGCATACGGCCGCCAGGCGCTGGCGGCCCCGTGCCCCCCGCGCAAGGTCGGCCAGCCACGCGGTGCGGGCACGCCGCTGCCGGTTCGTCTCGGCTTCCGGCGAAAGGACGGTCGGTTCGGCAGCGCTCAAAGGGTCTTCACAGGGAGTGGAGGATGGATGGCATTGTAGGCACAGGCAACAGCCTCCCCCTGCGGCCAGGGGTCGCAGTTTTCACAGGGCCCGCATACGATCTCTTCGCGCACCTGTTCATACATTGATCTGGATCAAGGCTGTCTGAAGTAGTCGGCCACATCATTCACGTCGTAGACCACCCTTCCCGCCACCTGCAACGGCACTATCCAACGAGGTAGCCAGGCCATGATTGATCAGACAGTCGTAGAACTGTCGCGGCTGCAATTCGCGCTGACCGCGATGTACCACTTCCTATTCGTACCACTCACCCTGGGCCTGTCGTTCATGGTCGCCATCATGGAGAGTGTGTACGTGATGACCGGCAAGGAGATCTGGCGCCGGATGACCCTGTTCTGGGGCGTGCTGTTCGGCATCAACTTCGCCATGGGCGTGGCCACCGGCATCGTCATGGAATTCCAGTTCGGCATGAACTGGTCGTACTACAGCCATTATGTGGGTGACATCTTCGGTGCGCCGCTGGCGATCGAAGGGCTGATGGCCTTCTTCCTGGAAGCCACCTTCGTCGGCCTGTTCTTCTTCGGCTGGAACCGCCTGAGCAAGGTCAAGCACCTGACGGTCACCTGGCTGATGGCGCTAGGCACCAACCTGTCGGCGGTGTGGATCCTGATCGCCAACGGCTGGATGCAGAACCCCACCGGCGCGGTGTTCAACCCGGAAACCATGCGCATGGAAGTGGTCGATTTCATGGCTGTGGTGTTCAACCCGGTGGCGCAGGCCAAGTTCGTGCATACCGTCAGCGCCGGCTACGTGACCGGCGCGGTGTTCGTGATGTCGATCAGCGCCCTGTTCCTGCTGCGCAACAAGCACAAGGACCTGGCCCGCCGTTCGTTCGCGGTGGCCGCGGCGTTCGGCCTGCTGTCATCGCTGTCGGTGGTGGTACTGGGCGATGAGAGTGGCTACGCCGCCAGCGAGCACCAGAAGATGAAGCTGGCCGCGATCGAGGCGATGTGGGAGACCGAGCGTGCCCCGGCGGACTTCACCGCCTTCGGCATTCCCAACCAGCAGACGCACCAGAACGACTATGCGGTGAAGATCCCATACCTGATGGGCCTGATCGCCACCCGTTCGCTGGACCAACCGATCCCGGGCATCCTGGAACTGGTGGAGCGCGCCGAGCACCGCGTACGCGGCGGCCAGCTCGCCTACGGTGCGCTGGAGCGCCTGCGCGCCAACAAGAACGACGTCGAAGCCCGTGAGATGTTCGACCGCCACTGGCAGGATCTGGGCCATGGGCTGCTGCTCAAGCGCTACCGCGAGGACATCCTCAACGCCACTCCCGAACAGATCTCGCAGGCGGCAATGGATACCGTGCCGCGCGTGATGCCGCTGTTCTGGACCTTCCGCGTGATGGCGGGCCTGGGCTTCTATCTGATCGCCTTCTTCGCATTGGCCTTCTACTACTCGTGCCGCAACAACTTCCAGGACAAGCGTTGGTTCCTCACGCTGGCCCTGTGGACGCTGCCGGCACCGTGGATCGCGATCGAATGCGGCTGGTTCGTGGCCGAGTACGGCCGTCAGCCCTGGGCGGTTGATGGCGTGCTGCCGACGTTCTACGCGGCATCGGGCCTGGCCCTGCACCAGATCGTGCTGACCCTGGCCGGCTTCACCGCGATCTACACCGCACTGATCGTGGTCGAGATCAAGCTGATGCTCAAGGCGATCCGCAAGGGTCCGGACGAGGTGCTGCCGTCGCTGCAGTCGCCCCGCCCGCATGCTTCCCACAATGCCGCAGCGCCGGCCGCCGGCCAGGCCTGAGGCAGGAGAAAACCAAGATGGATTTCATTCTTCTGGACTACACCACGCTGCGCGTGATCTGGTGGCTGCTGCTCGGCATCCTGCTGATCGGCTTCGCGGTGATGGATGGTTTCGACCTGGGAGTGGGCACGCTGCTGCCTTTCGTGGCCCGCACCGACGCCGAGCGCCGGCTGGTGATCAACACCATCGGCCCGGTATGGGAAGGCAACCAGGTGTGGCTGATCCTGGGTGGCGGTGCGATCTTCGCCGCCTGGCCGCCGCTGTACGCGGTCAGCTTCTCAGGCTTCTACCTGGCGATGTTCGTCATCCTGTTTGCCCTGATCCTGCGCCCGGTCGGCTTCAAGTTCCGCAGCAAGATGCCGGGCGAGCGCTGGCGCAACACCTGGGACTGGGCGCTGTTCATCGGCGGCTTCATCCCTGCGCTGATCATGGGCGTGGCGGTGGGCAACGTCCTGCTGGGCGTGCCGTTCCACTTCGATGACAGCATGCGCATCTTCTACACCGGCTCGTTCTTCGGGCTGCTGATGCCGTTCGCGCTGCTGGCCGGCCTGCTCAGCGTTTCCATGCTGGTGGCCCACGGTGCGGCGATGCTGGTGATCAAGACCGACGGCCCGGTGGCTGAACGCTCGGCGCGCTTTGGCAGCATTGCCGCGCTGATCGCCTTCGCACTGTTTGCGGTGGGGGGCGCCTGGGTGGCCTTCGGCCTGCCGGGCTACCAGATCACCTCGCAGGTGATCACCGACGGTGCCACCAACCCGCTGCTGAAGAGCGCCGAGCTCGGCGCGGCCGGCGGCTGGATGCGCAACTACAGCACCATGCCGGCGACCCTGCTGGCGCCGCTGGTCGGCCTGCTGGGCCTGCTCGCCAGCGCGGTGCTGCTGCGTGCCCGTCGCGGCGGCCTGGCCTTCATCGCCTCCGGCGCGGCCATCGCCGGCATCATCCTAACCGTCGGCTTTGCGATCTTCCCGTTCCTGCTGCCGTCCTCCAGCCAGCCCAACTCCAGCCTGACCGTGTGGGATGCCTCGTCCAGCCATCTGACCCTGTGGATCATGCTGCTGGCCACGGTGGTGTTCCTGCCGATCATCCTTGCTTACACCACCTGGGTGTACCGCGTGCTCAAGGGCAAGACCACCAGCGATGAAATGGGCAGCAACCCCAACGCCTACTGATCCCCAGCCTCCCAAGGAGAACCGAACATGTGGTATTTCGCCTGGATCCTCGGCGCCGGCCTCGCCTCGACGGTCGCCATCCTCAATGGCATGTGGTTCGAAGCCCGCGAACAGAACCGCATCGACACCGAGAATCGTCGCTGAAATGTAAAAAAACCTTGCCGCCCAGGCCTTCACACGGTATCTTAGGCGGCTCCTTCGGGGTGTAGCTCAGTCTGGTAGAGCGCTACGTTCGGGACGTAGAGGTCGCAGGTTCGAATCCTGTCTCCCCGACCACTTCGGTGGTCGCATTGAAGCCTGGTGAAGTCGTCCAGGCTTTTTTGTTCCCTGAAGAGCCGCTGCCCCGGCAGCGTGAAGGAAACGGCGTTCACCCCTTGCCGCCATCGGGGTGAATGGCTAGAATAGGCGGCTCCCTTCGGGGTGTAGCTCAGTCTGGTAGAGCGCTACGTTCGGGACGTAGAGGTCGCAGGTTCGAATCCTGTCTCCCCGACCACTCCGGTGGTCACCAAGAAGCCTGGAAGACGCCATCGTCCTCCGGGTTTTTTTGTGTCTGCGGTCCAGCGACCCGCCGGACGCGACGCCGGAGAGGCGCGCCGCAGCGTGCCGGAAAGTGCCGATAGCGACAGATTGCGTCGACGGGACCTCGCCCCGCCCGCCAGCCACGTACAATGATGTCCACTCCCCCACCCGCCGCGTCGGCGTAGACCGATGCCGGCGCTGCACGCCACTGTGGCGGCGTGCGACACCTGCAAGGACCACCATGAGCTCCTCCTCACCCGAATCGCCGTCGCTGCTGCACGGCCGCGTTCTGGCATTCGCCGCCATCCTGCTGGCGGCGGTCAACCTGCGCACTGCCGTCACCTCGATCACCCCGCTGCTGGACGTACTGGGCCAGCAGTTCGGATTCGGCACCACCATGACCGGCGTACTGGGCATGCTGCCGACCGCCTCGTTCGCGCTGTTCGGCGTGGCCACGCCGGCTGTGGCCCGGCGCCTGGGCCTGGAGCGCACCACCCTGCTGGCGATGATCCTGGCCACGGCAGGCCTGCTGCTGCGCTCCAGCGCCGGCAACGTCGGCACCCTGCTGCTGGGCGCGGTCGTCGCGCTGGCTGGAATGGGCATCGGCAACGTGGTGGTGCCGCCGCTGGTGAAGCGCTACTTCGCCAACAAGGTCGGCACCATGAGCACGCTCTACATCAGCGTGCTGCAGCTGGGCACCATGCTGCCGGCACTGCTGGCGGTGCCGGTGGCCAGCGCGGCCGGCTGGCGCGTATCGCTGGGCATGTGGGCATTGCTGGCATTGGCCGCCGCGCTGCCGTGGCTGGTACTGGCCAGGCGCGCGCCGAAGCCGCAGGCCGACGCTGCCGATCCCACCGCGCAGCCTCACGGCAAGGTCTGGCGCACCTCGTTGGGCTGGAGCATGACGCTGATGTTCGGCATGACATCGTTGATGACCTATTCGATGTTCACCTGGCTGCCGCGCATCGTGGTCGAAGCCGGCGCCACACCTGCGTTCGGTGGGGTGATGGTGGCGGTGTTCTCGGCGCTGGGCCTGTTGCCGTCGCTGGTCATTCCGTCGATGGCGGTGCGCCTGCAGAATCCGTTCCCGCTGGTCCTGATCGGCTATTCGTCATTCGTGATCGCCTTTGCCGGCCTGCTGCTGGCCCCCATGAAGGCGCCGCTGCTGTGGGCCTGCCTGCTCGGCGTGGGCCCCTCGACCTTCCCGCTGGCGCTGACCCTGATCAACCTGCGCACGCGTACCCCGACCGGTTCCGCCGCGCTGTCCGGCTTCATGCAGGGCGTGGGTTACAGCTTCAGCTGCCTGGGTCCGTTCCTGGTCGGTTGGCTGCATACCGTCAGCAACGGCTGGACGCTGCCGTTCGGCTTCCTGTTCGGCTGCGCCACGCTGATGCTGTGCGCATCGTGGGTGGCCTGCAAGCCGCGAAAGCTGGAAGACCTCTGGTAAATCGGATCGCCGCCGGCCAGCCCCGGCGGCTGCCGGGGTCAGACCCGCGTCTGACCCTCGCCGCGGACCACGAAGCGCTCGACCGTGAGCGCCTCCAGGCCCATCGGGCCATAGGCATGCAGGCGCGTGGTGGAGATGCCGATCTCGCTGCCCAGCCCAAGCTGGCCGCCGTCCGAAAAGCGCGAGGACGCGTTGACCATCACCACCGCCGAGCGCAGCGCATTGACGAACCGCTCGGCATTGACGGCATCGGTGGTCGCGATCACTTCGGTGTGATCGGAGGTGTAGCGGCGGATATGCGCGATTGCCCCATCGAGATCATCGACCACGCGCACGGCCAACACCAGATCGAGGAATTCGGCTGCGTAGTCCTCGTCGGTCGCCTCGGTGCTGCCCGGCAGCAACGGACGCGCGTGGGCATCCGCGCGCAGTTGTACGCCCCGTTCGCCAAGCGACTGCGCCACGCGCGGCAGGAACTCCGCCGCCACGCGCCGATGCACCAGCAGCGTCTCCAGTGAATTGCATGCGGCCGGCCGGCTGCACTTGCCATCGACCAGCAGGCCGATGGCCTGGTCGAGATCGGCGCTGGCATCCACGAACAGATGGCAGACGCCCTTGTAGTGCTTGATCACCGGTACGCGCGCGTGTTCGGCGACAAAGCGGATCAGGCCTTCGCCGCCCCGCGGAATCGCCAGGTCGATCAGCTCGTGCAGCTGCAGCAGCTCCAGCATCGCCTCACGCCGCAGGTCGGTCAGTACAGTCACCGCTGCGGGGGGAACACCGTTGGCCTGCAACGCACCGGCCAATGCCTGGGCAATGGCGGTATTGGAATGGATCGCCTCGGAGCCACCACGCAGGATCACGCCGTTGCCTGCCTTCAGGCACAGTGCGGCCGCTTCGGCGGTCACGTTCGGGCGCGCCTCGTAGATCATCGCGATCACGCCCAGCGGCACCCGCACTTTCTGCACGCGGATGCCATTGGGGCGGACGTCGTCGCGGGTCACCTGCCCGACTGGATCGGGCAACGCGGCAACCTCACGCACCGCGTCGGCCATCGCCAGCAGACGCGGCGGGTCCAGTGCCAGCCGGTCCAGCATGGCACTGCCGACGCCCTTGTCGCGCGCGGCGGCCAGGTCGCGCGCATTGCCGGCCAGGATCTGGCCGGCATTCACTTCCAGTGCCTGTGCCATGGCCTGCAGCAGCGCGCGCCGCGCTTCGCTGTCGAGGCCTGCAACCGCCTGGGCCGCGTCACGGCAGGCGCGTGCCTGTGCTTGGATGTCACTCATCGAGGTGTCCTGCGGTCCGGTCATGGCAGCACCAGATCGTCACGATGGACGACGCTGCCCCCATAGTTGTAGCCCAGTACGGCCTGGATGTCGCGCGAATGGCGGCCAGCGATGCGGCGCACGTCGTCAGCCGCGTACTGGCTGACACCACGGGCAACGCAGACCCGCCCTTCGGCGGTGTTCCAGCACACCTGCACCATGTCGCCCCGGCGGAAATCACCGTCGGCACCGGTGATGCCACCGGGCAGCAGCGAGGCGCCCTTCTCACGCATCGCCTGCGCCGCGCCCGCGTCGATCACGATCGCGCCATCGGCCAGGGGGGCATGGCGCAGCCAGTGCTTGCGCGCCGCTTCACGGCTGCGTGCGGCATGGATCCGGGTGCCGAACAGGCGATCCTGCGCCAGCGCGCGCACCACCTCGCCGCTGCGGCCGTTGAACAGATAGGTTTCGATACCCAGCCGGCCGGCCTTGGCTGCGGCCTCCAGCTTGGTACGCATGCCCCCGGTGCCCGCGCGCGAGCCGGCGCCGCCGGCCATCGCCAGCACGTCCGGGCCCAGTTCCGGCACATCGTGCAGCGGCCGTGCATCGGCCACGGTGCGCGGATCGGCGCTGTACAGGCCATCGATGTCGGTGGCGATGAACAATGCGTCAGCATCGACCAGCGCCGCCACGGTCGCGGCCAGGTTGTCGTTGTCGCCGAGCTTGAGTTCATCCACCGAGACGGTGTCGTTCTCGTTCACCACCGGCAGCGCACCCAGCCGCAGCAGTTCGGTGAGGGTGGCGCGGGCGTTGAGGTAGCGGCGGCGGTTGCGCAGGTCGTCGTGGGTCAGCAGCACCTGCGCGACCGGGCGCTCGAAGAAGCGCTGCCACAGGCCGATCAGCTGCGCCTGGCCAAGCGCAGCCAGTGCTTGCCGCGCGGCCATCGCAGCGCCCGGCGCATCGGCACGCGGCAGGATCGCGCGGCCGGCGGCGACCGCGCCGGACGAGACGATCACCACTTCGCGGCCGGCCAGCACATTGGCCGAGACGAACTGGGCCAGGCCCAGCGCATGGCGCGGTGACAGGCCGCCTCCATCGGCAGCGAGCAGGCTGCTGCCCACCTTCAGGACGGCACGTCGCCATGGCGGCAGCGCCTGTTCGGGAAACGGCGAAGCGACGGGGGCGGCGTGCGGGGTCATGGCCGGGCTCTCAGCGGGTATTCCATTCGTGCACGGTCAGCTCGGAGGCCTGCATCGTCACCAGCGGATCCGTGGCGACGATAGCCTGCGCCTGTGCGAGGCTCTCCACGTTGCACAGCACGTAGGCACCGCCGCTGCCGTCGGCGAAACCACCGGTGAGCTGCAGTTGGCCCTGCGCACGCAGTCCATCGAGGAAATCCAGATGCGGCTGCACAGCGGTGGCACTGAAGCCGGGCCGGCGCATGGCCAGGACCAGATAGACGGTGCCCGCCATCAGGACAGCGCCTGCCAGCGCGCGCGCAGCTCATCCAGGCGCAGGTCCGATGCCGAACCCGGCGAGACACGCGCGGCCAGGCTGCCCTCCGGCGTGCGTCCCTGCCCTGCGCTGTCGGCACCTGCCGCGGCGGCCTTGTAGGCGTCGCGGAACGGCACGCCGGCCACGGCGGCCTCGACCGCGACGTCGGTGGCATACATGCCGGAGTCGATCGCCGCGCGCAGCCTGTCCTCGCGCCATTCCAGGTTGGCCAGCAGCGCCGGCAGCAGTTCCAGCGCGGCCAGGCCGCGACCGAAGCCGTGGAAGATGGCCCCCTTGGACGACTGCAGATCACGATGGTAGCCGGACGGCAGCGACAGCAGCTGTTCGATTTCGGTGCGCGCCGCGGCAACGCTGGCGTGGGTGGCACGCATCAGTTCGATCACATCGGGGTTGCGCTTGTTCGGCATGATCGAGCTGCCGGTGGTGTACTGCGCCGGCAGTGCGACGAAGCCGAATTCGGCGCTGGTGAACAGCGACAGATCCCAGGCGATGCGACGCAGGTCCAGGGTAGCGCCACCCAGCGCCTCCAGGGCGGCCAGCTCGAACTTGCCGCGTGACAGCTGTGCATAGATCGGTGATACCTGCATGCGCGCGAAACCGAGCGCAGCCGTGGTGTGTTCACGGTCCAGCGGCAGGTTCACGCCATACCCGGCGGCGGTACCCAGCGGGTTGGCATCGACCAGCGCATGGGTG
This sequence comes from Stenotrophomonas sp. GD04145, assembly GCF_029835135.1. NCBI lineage: Bacteria > Pseudomonadati > Pseudomonadota > Gammaproteobacteria > Lysobacterales > Lysobacteraceae > Stenotrophomonas > Stenotrophomonas sp. GD04145. The sequence goes on from NZ_JAODZG010000018.1 coordinate 52,514, forward strand.
TCACGTGCACGGATGGCATTGTCGATGAAGGCTTCCGCCCAGCCGGCCCACCACATGCCCGCCGAGGACACGACGGCTCGCTGGATGTGCGTATAGCCCGGCACCGGCAGGTCCTTTTCCGCCTGAGCGCGGTCGAGCGCGACCTTGGCCACCTCGGCGCTGAGCTGGGCGACGCGCTGCAGCTTTTCCTTCAGCCACAGGCGCGTGGCGACCAGGATCTGGTCATTGCGGCTGCGACCGGTGTGGATCTTGCGGCCGGCATCACCCAACCGCTCGGTCAGGCGCGCTTCGATCGCCGAGTGACCGTCTTCATAGCGCGTATCCAGCACGAAACGGCCTGCGCGGAAGTCGTCTGCCAGCACCTCCAGCTCGCGCAGCAGGCCCTCCAGCTCGCTGGCGGCGAGGATGCCGATGTGCTGCAGGCCCTGTGCATGCGCGGCGCTGGCCGCGATGTCATGCAGGAAGAACTCACGGTCGAGGATCACGTCATCGCCGGCGAGGAAGGTCTGGATCTGGGCGTCGACAGCGACGCCGGGTTTCTGCCAAAGAAGGTCTGCCATGGGGGCTCCGGATGCGGGTTCAGTGCGGGATCGACGTCAGTTCGTCGATGCCCAGCGCAAGGTTGAGATTCTGCATGGCCTGGGTGGCCGCGCCCTTCAGCAGGTTGTCCAGGGTCGCCACCACCACCACCCGCTTGCCGCCCGGGGCCAGGGTGAAGCCACCGATCTGGGCACCGTGGCGGCCGGCGATGCGGCTGACCCACGGCGCTTCATCCACCACCTCGATGAGTGCTTCGCCGGCATAGGCCTGCTGGAAACGCTCGACGATCTGCTCGCGCGTCTGTGCGCGGTTCAACCACAGATTGGCGGTCAGGGTGATGCCGCGGAAATGGGGCGCCACATGCGGCATGAACTCGACCGCCACCCCCAGCTGCACCGACACCTCGCGCTCGTGCACGTGGTTGGTCAGCGCGTACGGCATCAGGTTGTCGGCCAGCAGCTCGACGTTGTTCTTGTCGGAGGGCGTGGTGCCCGCACCGGAATAGCCGGACACGCCGAAGCACTGCGGCGGCCCGGCCAGCAGGTCCAGCAGCGGATGGATCGCCAGCTGCATCGCGGTGGCGTAGCAGCCAGGATTGCTGATGTGCTTCTGCCCGGTGTAGCGACCGCGGGTCAGCTCCGGCAGACCGTAGTACCAGCTGTGATCGAAGCGGTAATCGGCCGACAGGTCCACGATCACCGTATCGGGCCGGGCGCTTTCAAGCGCGGCCACGAACGGTGCCGCCAGACCATTGGGCAGCGCCAGGATCACCGCGTCCACGCCCTTGGCCGCCACCGCCTCGGCGTCGAGATTCTCGTAGCGCAGGTCACCCTGCACTTCCGGGTGATGGTCAGACAGGCGCTGCCCTGCACGTTCGCGCGAGGATACGAACGCCAGGCGCAGGCGCGGATGCGCGGCAACGAGCTTGATCAGTTCGGCACCGGTATGGCCACGGGCACCGATGATGCCCAGGGTGAAAATCGAATCGTTCATGCGTGGCTGTCCAGACGGTACTGCAGGTGGCGCTTCACGCCCTGCCATTCCGCATCGATGATGGAAAAGATGACGGTGTCGCGCGGCGTGCCGTCGGCATGCCGTTTGTGGTTGCGCAGCACGCCATCCTGCTTGGCCCCCAGGCGGGCGATGGCGGTGCGCGAGGTGGTGTTGAACCAGCTGGTTTCCAGCACCACGCTGATGCAGCCCATGACTTCGAAGGCATGCTGCAGCAGCAACAGCTTGGCCTCGGTATTGGCACCGGTACGCTGCGCGCGCGGTGCATACCAGGTATAGCCGAGACTGAGCCTGGGCACGGCGGCATCGAGGTCATAGAAGCGGGTGCTGCCGACGATGTCGCCAGCGGCATCACGGATGACGAAGGGCAGCACCCTGCCCTCCGCCTGCGCCTGCAGTGCGGCCTGTACGTAGGCGCCTGCCTGTGCCGGCGCCGGCACCTGGGTGTACCAGAGCCGGTCCAGTCCGCTGCCTTCCAGCGCGGCACGCAGGCCGTCCACGTGTCCCTGCTGCAAGGGCTGCAGCGTCACATGCTGGCCGCGCAGGGTCGGCACCGTCGCCCAGGTGTCGGTGACGGTCATCGTTCAGCCCTGCAGGCTCGGTGCGCGTGCAGCGCAGTGATCGACATAGGTGCGGATGCGGTCGATGCCATCGGCACCGAACCAGAACACTTTCCACTGGTCCTGCTTGTAGCAGCCGTCGGATTCGGCGTAGTAGAAGTGATTGATCGGATTGCCGTGACGCGAGCGCCAGAACAGCTGAGGCGTTTCCTCCAGCATCACGTTCCAGACCGCACGCCCCAGGCCCTCGCCCTGCGCATCATCGAGCACGGCGAACTTGTCCAGATAGACACCTTCGGCCTCGTTGGTCAGGATGACGGCCGTCCGATAGTTCTCGCTGACGTACGCGCGCAGCAGCCTGGTCTTCTGGAAGTAGTCCGGCACCAGGGTGCGGCCGAAGCTGGATTCGATCAGGCCCTTCAGGCGTGGCAGATCCAACTCGTCCCACGTGGCCGCACGCAGCACCTTCTCGCCCTTGCGCACCAGCGTGCCTGAGCCCTTGTGGGTGAACAGTTCCTTGGCCAGATCGGCCGGGCGGGTGATCGACACCGACGATTCCAGCGGCAAGCGATCGAGCAGATCCTTGATCTGTTCGATCTTGACCTTCATGCCGCCGTGGATCCACGGCTGTGCGATCAGGTGGTCGTACTCGGTGGACAGGTTGATCGAATCGATGACGTTGCCCGCCTCGTCCAGCAGGCCACCGGTACCGGTCAGGAAGATGATCTTGTACGGCTGCAGTTCCTGCACCAGTTCGTTGGCGGCAAAGTCGGCATTGACGTTCAGGATCTGTCCGCCGGCGGTCTCACCCAGGCTGGTGATGACCGGGATCGATCCGGCGCGCAGGCTGGCTTCGATCGGCGCCAGGTTGACCTTCTTCACTTCACCGACCAGGCCGTAGGTGTCCACGTCCAGGTACTCGGCCTCGAACACGCCACCGGTGATCGAGGTGGCACGCGCTCCATTCTGCTGCAGGGCTTCGACCAGGCGCAGGTTGGATTGCTGGAACACCCGGCGCACGATCGCCAGTGCTTCCGGCGAGGTCACGCGCAGGCCGTTGACGGTCTGCTTCTCGATGCCAGCAGCGGACAGCTCGGCGTCCAGCTGAGGGCCGGCACCGTGCAGCACGATCGGGGTCAGCCCGACTTCCTGCAGGAAGGACAGCGAGGAGGTCAGCGCTTCAAGATCGTCGCGCAGCACGGCGCCACCGACCTTGACCACGGCGAAGCGCTTGGCGTCCAGCTGCGAGAAGCGCTTGAGGTACTGGCTGATCTCCTTCGCGCTGGCCATGCTGGACAGCAGGCGCACGATGGTCTGGCGGGTCTGGCGGTGGGGCTGGAGGGCAGGAGACATTTCGGTTTCGTCACGGGCGGCGGTCGCCGCGTTGCAGTTCCACCATGCCGGGGCATGGCGGCGTTGTGGGGTTGATCAGGCGCCGGCGCCGATGATGCGGTGCACGGCGTCGGTATAGCGTTGCAGCTGCTCCAGCGTCACGAACTCATCGGCCGTGTGGGCCTGGGCAATGTCGCCGGGGCCGAACACCAGCGTGGTATAGCCTGCCGCGGAGAACAGCGAGGCCTCGGTCCAGAAGTCCACCGCGTTGCCGATCGGCAGCTCCAGCGCATCGGCCACGTCACGCGCCAGCAGACGGCGGTTCTCGGCTTCGGCGATGTCACCGGCCGGGAGGCTGGGGCCACGGAAGGTTTCGGTGAACAGCGCGGCTTCCGGTTCGGCAAGACCCGCGAAGGTCGCCAGCAGCGCATCGATGTCCATCGAGGGCAAGGGGCGGAAGCCGAAACGCACTTCGGCTGCCGGTGCGATCATGTTGGCCTTGATCCCGCCTTCGACGCGCCCGATGTTGAAACGCAGGCCGGTCAGGCCACCGAAGCGTGCAGATGCAAGGGAATCCACATGATCCAGGGCCCGATTGCCCCAGCGCATCGCCTGGTGCAGCGCACTGGCGGCGGCATCCTGCCTGCCGGACGCATGGCCCGCACGGCCGGCGAACTGCATCAGCACCGAGCTGATGCCACGGTGCGCGAGCACGGCCTCGCTCATGGTCGGCTCGGCCACCAGCACCGCGTCATAGGCAATGCCACGGGCCAGGAACGCGGCGATGCAGCGTGGATCGTTGGCTTCCTCGTCGCTGGAGAACAGGAACGCGGCGTCGCCGTCACTGGCATTGGCCGCAGCCACCAGCGCCGCCGCAGCGCCCTTGATGTCACACACGCCCAGGCCGACCACACGATCGTCCAGGCGGCGCATCACGTGCGGGTCGGCAGTCCAGTGTGGCGAATCCGGCACCGTGTCCAGATGCACGTTGAACAGGTACTTCGGTGTGCCGCGCACGGCATACAGGCTGACCGCACCGGCCCCGTGATCGATCACTTCAACGGTGAAACCCGGCAGGTTGGCGCGCAGGTAATCGAAGATGCCAGCGGTGCTGATCGCGCGCGGCGGGTTGCGGGTGTCGAAGGACACCAGGGCCTGCAGGTGATCGAGTGTCTGTTCAAGCATGAATCAACAGTTCCTGTGAAATTCCGCCGGGCATGGCCCGGCGCTACCGTATCGCCTCTGCTGGAGCGCCCCAGCGCAATCGCGGTCAACCGCGATTGACCTGCGCGTACAGCGTGGAGCTCATGCCGAACAGCTTGATGAAGCCTTCCGCCTCTTCCACGCCCCAGTCGGCCGACTGCGCATAGGTGGCGCCCTTGGTGTTGAGCAGATGCGGCGACTTCACCGCCACCGCGTCCACGCGCCCACCACGGGTCTCCAGTACCACTTCGCCGTTGACCTTGGCCTGCGAGGACTTCAGGAACGCCTCGATGTCGGTCTTCAGCGGGTCGTGATAGAAGCCTTCGTAGACCAGCTCCACCCACTTGCGCGCCACGTCCGGCTTGAAGCGGTTCTGCTGCTTGGTCAACACCGCGTCTTCCAGCGCGCGGTGGGCGGCCAGCAGCGAAACCAGGCCCGGGGCCTCGAACACGATGCGGCCCTTCAGGCCGATCACGGTGTCGCCGGTGTACACGCCACGGCCCACGCCGTAGGGAGCGAACAGCTTGTTGAGCTGGGCCAGGATCTGGTCGCCCGGCAATGCCTTGCCGTCGAGCTCGACCGCTTCGCCCTCGACGAACTTCAGGGTGACGGTCAGCGCCTGTTCCGGCCATTCACTGCGCGGCGAGCACCAGCCACGTGCGCCCTCGCCCGGAGCTTCCCAGCGGTCGATCTCGCCACCGGACATGGTCACGCCCAGCAGGTTCTCATTGATGGTGTAGGCCTGCTGCTTGGCGCGCACGCCGAAACCACGCTCTTCCAGGTACTTCTGTTCGTAGGCGCGGGTCTGGGTGTGCTCCTTCTGGATCTCGCGGATCGGCGCGATGATCTGGTAGTCGCCCAGCGCCTTCACCGCCAGATCGAAGCGGACCTGGTCGTTGCCCATGCCGGTGCAGCCGTGGGCGATGATGTTGGTGCCCAGCTCGGCGGCACGCTTCAGCGCGGCATCGACGATCAGGTAGCGGTCCGAGACCAGCAGCGGGTACTGGCCCTGGTAGCCCTCGCCCGCCCACACGAACGGCTTGACGAAGCCCTCCCAGATGGCCGGGCCACCGTTGACGGTGACATGGCTGGTCACGCCCAGCTCGGCGGCACGCTTCTCGATGAAATCGCGCTCTTCATCATCCACGCCGCCGGTGTCGGCGAACACGGTATGCACGTTGTAGCCGCGCTCCTGCAGGTACGGCACGCAGAAGCTGGTATCGAGGCCACCGGAGAAGGCGAGGACGACGTCTTTGTTGCTCATGGGGGGTAATGTCCTGGTAGCGCCGGGCCATGCCCGGCGGGGTTTTTGAATGGGAAAGAATCAGCGCCCGGCAACCGCCGCCATGATCGCCTTCTGTACGTGCAGGCGGTTCTCGGCCTCGTTGATGGCGATGCACTGCGGCGAGTCCATCACCGCGTCGGTCGCCTTCACGTTGCGGCGCAGCGGCAGGCAGTGGCTGAAGACACCGTTGTTGGTCAGTGCCATCTTGCGTTCGTCGACGATGAAGTGCTTGAACTGGTCGCGGATCGGCTTTTCCGGCTCCCAGTTGCCGAAGAACGGCAGCGCGCCCCAGCTCTTGGCGTAGACCACATCGGCACCGGCGTAGGCGCTGTCGATGTCATGGCTGATCTTCAGCGAACCGCCGCTCTCGGCCACGTTCTGCTCGGCCCAGCCCATGTAGCGGTCGTCGAGAATGTAGTCGGCGGTCGGGCACAGCAGGGTCACGTCCATGCCCATGCGGGTGGCGATGGTCAGCGCCGAGTTGGCCACGGCGGTATTCAGCGGCTTGGGATGATAGGTCCAGGTCAGCACGTACTTCTTGCCGCGCAGGTCCTGGGTGCCGAAGTGCTCCTGCAGCGCCATCACGTGAGCCAGTTCCTGGCACGGGTGGGTGATGGTCTCCATGTTGATCACCGGCACCGGCGAATACCTGGCGAAGCTGTTGAGCACGATGTCCTGGCGGTCATAGGCCCAGTCCACGAACTTCGGGAACGCGCGCACGGCGATGATGTCGCAGTAGCGGCCCAGCACCTTGGCCACTTCGGCGATATGTTCTTCGGTATCGCCGTCCATCACCGTACCGAGGTTGAACTCGATCGGCCACGCATCCTTGCCCGGTTGCAGCACCACCGCGTGGGCACCCAGCTGGAACGCGCCCAGCTCGAAGCTGGTGCGGGTGCGCATCGACGGATTGAAGAACACCAGCGCGATCGACTTGCCCTTGAGCTGGTCGCCGAGCTTGTTGCGCTTGAACAGCGCTGCCTGGGTCAGCAGCGCATCAAGCTCGCTGCGGCTCCAGTCCTGGGTGTTCAGGAAGTGCTTGGGGGACATCATCTTTCCTTGCGTGGCGGCGTCAGGTTCGACGCGGTGGAAGGGAAATGCGGAAACCAAAGGTGGGGTGAAATCGTTGCAGTTGAAGCTTTCAGGAAGCGGAAACGAAAAAACCCAGCCGGCGGGCTGGGTTTCTATCGGACGAACAGCAAAAAGCTCCGGTTACCCAGCGAGAATGTGGGGTTCCGGTCGACGGGCACGCGAGGTCATGCCCGACGCCTGTCGGGCTGCGCTGCTGTCGTGCTGGAAGTCGGTGAGCTTCATGGCCGGGCATCTTTGCACGCGGCCGGCGCCGGCGCAAGGGGCCGGGGTCCCAGAATCAGGGATTGCTGGCGGTGCCCTGCTCCGGGCCGACCCAGGGCGTGATCGAGACCCGGACCTTGAGCCGGTTGCCAGGGTCTTCCGGCAGGCGCGAGCGGTACTTGGTGCCCCTGTAGACGTAATCCACGTCGTAGGCGATGGGCCGACGGAACTCGCGCCCGACGGGAACGATCCGGCAGTCGCGGGTCAGCATCGGCCCGTTGTTGGTGGGACCGGTGGGCGCGGCCGGCGTCTCGGCTGCGGTCTCGTCCACCGCCTCCTCGTCGCTGCGCTTGAACATCGAGCGCACCGAGTCCCAGAAGCGGCTGATCCGGCCCTTGTCCTCCGTCGGCTCCTCGCCGGTGACATTCACCGGGGCCAGGGTCCGGGTCGACACCGGCTCGCAGTGCTCCTCGGTCCGGGTCGCGCGCAGGGTCTGGAACACCGGCTCGACGTTCAGCACCTGGGCGTAGTCGAACTTCACGTTCTCCACGATCACCACCCGGTTGCGGGGCTCCCCCTCCTGGGCCAGAGCCACGGCCGGCAACGCCGACAGCCAGGCCAGGGTCAGCAACGCGGTGGATTTCATTGGCGACGGGAGCAAGGACACGGCAATAGTGTAGGCAGTGACGAGCGCAAGGGGCTGAACATTACCCGTCCGCGCCGCTCCTGCCCACCCCACCTGGGTGGCCCCCGGGTCCACCGGTGGCAGGCGGTCGCCCCAAAGGGGGCCGACACGTTCTAAAATCGCAGGCTTGTCCCCCAGCCACACCCCCATGACCCTGCGCCTGCACAACAACCTGACACGCCAGCTCGAACCGTTCATTCCGCTCGACCCGGCCTGTCCGACCCTGTATGTGTGCGGCCCGACGGTCTACAACTACGTGCACATCGGCAATGCCCGTGGGCCGGTGGTGTTCGGGGTGCTGGCCGACCTGCTGCGGCGGCGTTTCGGCGCCCTGCGCTACGCCCGCAACATCACCGACGTGGATGACAAGATCAACACGGCCGCGCGCGAACAGGGGGTGCCGATCAGCACCATCACCGACCGTTTCGCCGCCGCCTACCGCGAGGACATGGCCGCGCTGGGCGTGGTGCCGCCGGACATCGAACCGGAAGTGACCGCGCACATGCCGCAGATCATCACCATGATCGAGCAGCTCATCGCCAACGGTCATGCCTATGCCGCCGAGGGCCACGTGCTGTTCGCCGTGGCCAGCTTCGATGGCTACGGCAAGCTCTCCCGCCGCGACCCGGAAGAAATGCTGGCCGGCGCCCGCGTCGATGTCGCGCCGTACAAGCGCGATCCAGGCGATTTCGTGCTGTGGAAGCCGTCCACCGACGACCTGCCGGGCTGGGCGTCGCCGTGGGGCCGTGGCCGCCCCGGCTGGCACATCGAATGCTCGGCGATGGCTGCCGCCCATCTGGGCGAGACCATCGACATCCATGCCGGTGGTGTCGACCTGCAGTTCCCGCACCACGAGAACGAAATCGCGCAGAGCGAATGCGCCCATGGCGGAAAGATCTTCGCCCGCTTCTGGCTGCACAACGGCATGCTCAATTTCGGCGGTGCCAAGATGAGCAAGTCGCTGGGCAACATCGAACGCGTGCACGACCTGGTGCGCCAGCACCCGCCGGAAGCGCTGCGCCTGGCCCTGCTGTCGGCCCACTACCGGCAGCCGCTGGACTGGTCCGACGCGCTGATCGAACAGTCGGTGCGCACGCTGGACCGCCTCTACGGCACCCTGCGCGAGCTCGCCGCGGTTCCGGCCGTGGCGGTGATCCCGGCCACGATCGAGGCAACCCTGGATGACGACCTCAACACGCCGCAGGCACTGGCCGAACTGGCGCGCATCGCCGCCGAAGCACGCCGCGCCATCGAGCCGGCCGAACAGGCGCGCCTGAAAGGCGAGCTGCTCGGTGCGGGTCTGGCGCTGGGCCTGCTGCAGGCCGACCCGGCGCAGTGGTTCGGCACCGTTGCCCACGATGATGGCGAGGATGCGCTCATCCAGGGCCTCATCGATGAACGCGCCGCCGCCAAGAAGGCGCGTGACTTCGCCCGCTCCGACGCCATCCGCGACCAGCTGGCCGCCGAAGGCATCGTGCTGGAAGACACCCCGCAGGGCGTGCGCTGGTCGCGCAAGCGCGGCTGATCCGCGCCCGCCACGCCCCCACCGAAGAGATTGCAGTGATCGACTCCCCGTTCCCGCTTGAACCCACCACCGCCGAGGCCCAGGCCGCCATCGCCGAGGAATTCGGCTTCTTCGGCGACTGGTCCGAGCGCTACCAGTACCTGATCGACCTAGGCCGCAAGCTGCCGGCCTTCCCCGAAGAGTGGAAGACCGAAGAACACCGCCTGCTCGGCTGCCAGTCGATGGTCTGGATCGTTCCGGAAGGCAATGCGCAGTCGCTGCGCTTCCACGCCATCAGTGATTCGGCGATCGTCTCCGGCCTGATCTTCCTGGCCCTGCGTGTCTATTCCGGGCGCTCGGCACAGGAAATCCTGGACACGCAGCCGAGCTACATCCAGGACATCGGCCTGGCCCGCCATCTTTCGCCGACCCGCAGCAACGGCGTCGCAGCGATGCTGGCCTTCATCCGCGAGACGGCGCAGGCCCAGCTGCAGCGCGGACACCCGTGAGCGGGACCGCCCCGGCCGAAGACACGGCGCTGGGCCTGCTGGCCCGGCCGGGCTTCGCCAAGCTGCTGGCCTACCGCATCTTCGCCATGTTGTCCTACCAGGTGGTGGCCGTCACCGTCGGCTGGCACATCTACGAAGTTACCCGCAATCCGTTCTCGCTGGGCCTGATCGGTCTGGCCGAAGTGCTGCCGTTCTTCTGCGTGGCCCCGTTCGCCGGCTATCTGGTCGACCATCTACCGCGGCGCAAGCTGGGAATGGTCGCCTGCTCCGGCCTGATCGCCACCGCACTGGTACTGACCAGCGTCGCCATGGGCTGGCTGCCGTTCCACGGCGTATGGCCGATCTATGCGGCGATCGCACTGACCGGCATGGTCCGTGCCTTTCTTTCGCCGATCTACAATGCATTGTTCGCCCGCGTGCTGGCGCGCGAGCAGTTCGCACGCGGTGCGGGACTGGGCGCCGTGGTGTTCCAGGCCGGCATGGTGGTGGGTCCGGCGCTGGGCGGCGTACTGGTCGGCCTGGGAGGCAAGGGGCTGTCCTATGGCGTGGCGACGGCCTTCGCGCTGGTGGCAGTGGCCTGCCTGGCCACGCTGAAGGTGGAGGAACCGGTGCACAGCGGTCCCGCAGCGCCGATCTTCCAGAGCATCGCCGAAGGTGCGCGCTTCGTGGTCGGCAACCGCATCATGGTCGGCGCGATGGCGCTGGACATGTTCTCGGTGCTGCTGGGCGGTGTGGTGGCGATGCTGCCCGCCTTCCTGCATGAGATCCTGCACCATGGACCCGAAGGGCTGGGCATCCTGCGCGCTGCGCCCGCTCTGGGCTCGATCGGCGTGGGCCTGTGGCTTGCTCGGCACCCTCTGCACCGCAACGCCGGCCGGGTGCTGTTGTCTGCGGTCGCGGGCTTCGGGCTGTGCGTGATCGGTTTCGGGCTGTCGCAGCACTTCTGGCTGTCGGCGCTGATCCTGCTGTTCTACGGCGCCTTCGATGGCGTGTCGGTGGTGGTCCGCTCGACCATCCTGCAGCTGGCGACGCCCGAGGAAATGCGTGGGCGGGTATCGTCGATCAACGGCATCTTCATCAGTTCGTCCAACGAACTGGGCGCCTTCTATGCCGGCACGATGGCACGACTGCTGGGCCTGGTACCGGCAGTGGTGCTGGGGGGCTTCGCGGTGCTGAGCGTGGCCGGCATCACGGCATGGAAGAACCCGACGCTGCGGAAGTTGAATCTTCGCGACCTGCAGTGAACCTGTAGAGCCGAGCCCATGCTCGGCTGCGCATTTCCGTGCGCCCACGCAGCGGTTGCGCCGGGCCGCGCCGGGCGGGCTTCTTCCGCGACCGCGGCGGGGTGTAACTTTCTTTGCTCGTGCAAAGAAAGTCACCAAAGAAACACGCCGCCATCCGCGAGCCGGCGCTGCGCGCCAGTGCCCTGCGCTCCTCGGCGAATCAGGGGACGGCGCGGAACTCGCTTCGCTCGGACACCCGCGCCTCTTCGCCCCTGATTCCCCTGCGGTGCTCGGCTCGCTACAAGGCGGACCCAACAGCCGCGAGCGCACGCATGACCGCTCCTGGTAGAGCCAAGCCATGCTTGGCTGCTTTTGCTTTTGCTATTCCTTGCCCTCCGGCTTCGGCCTGAGCCGAGCGTGGGCTCGGCTCTACATCGGCCGCGCACGCAGGGAAGCGTCGAGAGCCTGTGGGTGGGGCCGGGCAGGACCGTCCGCGGCATGGATGCCGCGGCCGAGCTTACAGGGATGTACTTGCAGCGTGTCCTGCCCGGCTCCACCCGCGGGCTCCACCCGATACCCGGAAGGCGCTGCTCTACACAGCCAACGTGAACCCAACAAAAAACCCGGCCAAGGCCGGGTTTTTCTGCATGACCAGACAACGACCGGGAATCAGTCGCCCTGCTGCTTCTGCAGGTGTTCCCAACGCTCCTGGGCGTCGATGGTGCGCTCGGCCGTGAGACGGGCTTCCAGGCGCTCCAGACCGATCTCTTCACCCGTGTCCACGCAGTAGCCGTAATCACCGGCTTCCAGGCGCTTGAGCGTGCTGTCGATCTTGCCGATCAGCTTGCGGTAGCGGTCGCGGGTGCGCAGCTCCAGCGAGTTCTCGGTCTCACGGGTCGCACGCTCGGCCTCGTCGCCGATGTCACGCACTTCCTCGCGCAGATTCTCGATGGTCTGCTTGGACTCCTCCACCAGGTCCGCGCGCCAGTTCTGCAGGCGCTGGCGGAAGTACTCCTGCTGCAGCGGGCTCATGTATTCCTCTTCCGACGACGGCTTGTAACCGGCCGGCAGGATCGGGCGGCCGGTGGCCTCGTCGGTCTTGTACTCGACGACCTTGTACTTGCTGCGCGGGGCCGGGGCGGCCGAGCGGGCGGCGACGGCCACGGCGACCTTGCCGACAGGGCGCGACACGGTCTTCGGAGCGGGATCGGATTTCACGGCGGTTTTGGCAGGCGATTTCGAAACGGGCACGGGATTCTTGGATTGCGGGGCGGTCGACGCGGAAGGTGCAGCGGCCGAGGCCGGCTTGGGTGCCGGTTTGGCTGCAGCACCTGCCGCGGTCTTGGCCGGGACAGGCTTGGCCGGAGCCTGCGTTGCGGCAGGCTTCGGTGCGGACTTCACTACGGGGGCCGGTGCCGGCTTGGCAGCCGGCGTGGCGATATTCTTGGTGACCTTCTTTACAGCGGCAGGCTTGGCCGCCGGCTTGAGCGCCGCGGCCTTCTTTGCCGCTGGCGGTGCAACCGGCTTTTTCACCGCCGCCTTCGGCGCCGGCTTGGCTGCCGGCTTCTTCGCAGCCGGTTTGGCAGCAGCCTTCTTGACCGGCACCGCCTTGCTGGCGGCCTTTTTCACTGCCGGCGCCTTCTTGCTGGCAGCAGCAGGTTTGGCCTTGACCGGCGCAGCGGCCTTCTTGACGGCCGCTTTGCTTGCCTTGGCCGGCGTTTTTTTCGCGGTGGCCTTCCTGGCCGCCGGTTGCGAGGACGCTGCCTTGGTCGCCGGCTTGGCCGCCGGCTTCTTGACAACGGGCTTTGCCGCCAACTTCTTCACAACAGGCTTGGCGGTTTTCTTGGCGGCCTTTGCGGCCTTCTTTGCAGTTTTTTTAGCAGCCACGAAACGCTCTTCCTTGGATTCCCCGGGGCCCGGGAAAGCGGGCCTTTATAGCCTACCCGACCCGCAGCAGCAACCTCGACAGCCCCGCTCCATTCAGTCCTGGAGTCAAGGCCCCCAAGGGGCAGTCCGACGAACACGGACCGCCTCGCGCGGTACGGAACCTGGCCGGCACCCGAAGGTGCCGGTACCGGTCGCAGGCCATCGGCGACATGCGACCAACGGCCCATCCTGCACAAATGCGGCCTTCATGCCAACTGGCATAAGATGACTGGGTGATCTCGCGCCTGCTCATTGCCCTGCTGCGCTTCTACAAGCGCTTCATCAGCCCCCTGCTGGGGCCACGCTGCCGTTTCGTGCCCAGCTGTTCTGAATACGCGATGGAAGCCATCTCCCTGCATGGCCCGCTGCGCGGCAGCTGGCTGGCCGCGCGCCGGCTCGGCCGCTGCCACCCCTTCCACCCCGGCGGTGTCGACCTCGTGCCCGAACGCACCGACACCCCTTCATGCCGTTGCACAGGAAAACACTGACATGTCCTCCACGCTCATCACCAATGCCCGCATGGTCAATGAAGGCCGCACCTTCGACGGCGACCTGCGCATCGAGAACGGTCGCATCGCGCAGATCGGCACCGGGCTGGCGCCGCGCGAGGGCGAGCAGGTGGTGGACGCCGCCGGCCGCTGGCTGTTGCCCGGCATGATCGACGACCAGGTGCACTTCCGCGAGCCGGGCCTGACCCACAAGGGCGATATCGCCAGTGAATCGGCAGCGGCCGTGGCCGGTGGCCTGACCAGCTTCATGGACATGCCCAACACCAATCCGCCGACGCTGGACTCCACCATCCTGGAAGCCAAGTACGAACTGGCGCGTGGCCGCGCCTGGGCCAACTACGGCTTCTACCACGGGGCCAGCAACGACAATCTTGAGGCCATCCGCCAGCTCGATCCGAAGAAGGCGCCGGGCGTGAAAGTGTTCATGGGCGCGTCCACCGGCAACATGCTGGTGGACAACCCGGAAACACTGGACGCGATCTTCCGCGAGTGTCCGACCCCGATCATCACGCACTGTGAAGACACGCCGATGATCGATGCCAACCTGAAAGCCTTCCAGGAAAAATACGGCGACGCGCTGACCCCGGACATGCACCCGGACATCCGTTCGCGCGAAGCGTGCATCAAGTCGACGCGGCTGGCGCTGTCGCTGGCACGCAAGCACGGCACCCGCCTGCACGTCCTGCATATCTCCACCGCCGACGAACTGGCACTGTTCGAGAAGGGCCCGCTGATCCGGGCCGATGGCAGCCGCAAGCAGATCACCGCCGAAACCTGCGTGCACTTCCTGCACTTCGCCCGCCCGGATTACGCCACCAAGGGCAACCTGATCAAGTGCAATCCGGCCATCAAGGACGTGGCCGACCGCGAGGCGATCACCGCCGCGCTGGCCGACGACGTGCTGGACGTGCTGGCCACCGACCATGCCCCGCACACCTGGGAGGAGAAGCAGAAGCCCTATGCGCAGGCGCCGTCCGGCCTGCCGCTGGTGCAGTACGCGCTGGTGGCCGCACTGGAGCGCGTGCACGAGGGCAAACTGACCCGTGAGCAGGTGGTGCAGAAATTCGCGCATGCCCCGGCCCAGCTGTTCGACGTGGAGCAGCGCGGCTTCCTGCGCGAAGGCTATTTCGCCGATCTCGTGCTGGTGGAAGACGTGCCGTTCACGGTCAAGCGCGAGGACGTGCTCTCCAAGTGCGGCTGGTCGCCGTTTGAAGGCACGACCTTCCGGTCGCGCATCGCCTCCACCTGGGTCAACGGCCAGCGGGTGTGGGACGGCAGCGCACTGGTGGGCGAGCCCGCCGGCCAGCGCTTGACCTACGACCGCTGATGCGTCGGGTCCTCATGCTGGGGGTGCTGGTTGCCGCCCCCCTCTGGGCCGCATCTGCGGCGCAGGCCCAGGACGGCATCGGCAGCCTGATCGACAGCCGTGTGGTGTTTCCTGCCAGTGCGTCGCAGGGCGCGCTGGTGATCGGCAAGGTTCCCGCCGGCAGCCGCGTGCAGTATGCCGGCCGCTCGCTGCGCGTGAGCGGTTACGGCAGCGTGGTGTTCGGTATCGGCCGCGATGAAAAGGGGCCGCTGCGCGTGCAGGTGCAGCGCCCGGACGGCGGCAGCGAAACGGCCACCATCTCGGTGACGCCGCGCGACTGGCCGACCGAACGGGTCAACGGTGTACCGCCGAAGACGGTCAATCCTCCGCCCGCCATTGCCGAACGGATCAAGCGCGAGCAGGCACAGGTAACCGCCGCGCGTGCCCGCGACGATGACCGCACCGACTTCACCCAGACCTTCATCTGGCCGGTGCAGGGCCGCATCAGCGGCCGCTTCGGCAATGCCCGCGTCTACAACGGCCAGCCCGGTGCCGGCCATTCCGGCATGGACATCGCGGTACCGACCGGCACGCCGGTGAAGGCACCCGCCGCCGGGGTGGTCACCTTTGCCGGCCCCGACCTGTACCTGACCGGTGGCACGCTGCTGATCGACCATGGCTACGGCGTCAGCTCGAACTTCCTGCATCTGTCGCGCATCGACGTCAAGGTCGGTGATCGCGTCGAGCAGGGCCAGGTCATTGCCGCGGTTGGCGCCACCGGCCGTGCCACCGGCCCACACCTGCACTGGGGCATGAACTGGTTCGACACCCGCATCGATC